>JAEZFE010000381.1 GCA_023437865.1 Pseudomonadota bacterium
ACAAGAAGGGCGCCGCCTATCTGGGCGCCGGCTTTACCATCAAGCCGCTGTACGACGACTACATCGGCGCCCTGCGGGCCATCGACCCGGTCACCGGCAAGATCGTGTGGGAGTATAAGAACCCGGCGCCGCTGTGGGGCGGCGTGCTGACCACCGGCGGCAACCTGGTTTTCACCGGCACCCCCGAGGGCTTCCTCAAGGCCTTCAACTCCAAGACCGGCGAGGAAGTCTGGAAATTCCAGACCGGCTCGGGCGTGGTCGGCGTCCCCGTCACCTGGGAAATGGACGGCGAACAATATGTCGCCGTGGCTTCGGGTTGGGGCGGCGCGGTCCCGTTGTGGGGCGGAGAAGTCGCCAAGAAGATCAAGGACATCAATCAAGGCGGCATGCTCTGGGTATTCAAACTGCCCAAGAACACGTAAAATACCTCCAAAACTGGGGCCGGGAAAAACCCGGCCCTCTTTTGGGGAGATTTGAACGTGCGAGTCCTGATCGCCGACGACCATCCGCTATTCCGCGACGCCCTTCATCACGTGACAAGCACGGCCATTCCCGAGGTCACCTGCGTCGAGGCCCACGACTTCGTCCAGGCTCAGGCCAGGTTGGCCGACCCGGACACCTTCGACCTGATCCTGCTCGATCTCAACATGCCCGGCATGGAAGGCTTCACCAGCCTCCTCAAGCTGCGCGAGGAGAGCCCTGAGATCCCCATCGTCGTGGTGTCGGGCAGCGAGGACGCGGCTATCGTCAACCGCGCGCTGACCTGCGGCGCCGCCGGCTTCATTCCCAAGTCCAGCCCCAAGGACGAGATGGTCGCCGCGCTCCGCGCCGTCCTCGCCGGCGAAATTTACCGGCCCAACGAGCCCGCGCCCCGGCGCCCGGCACGTTATGACCTTGAAGAGGAGCTGGGCTCGCTGACCAAGCAGCAGCGCAAGGTGCTGTCGCTGCTGGCGCAGGGCAAATCCAACAAGCAGATCGCCTTCGAACTGGAGGTCACCAACACGACGGTGAAGGCCCACATCACCGCGATCCTGCGCAAGCTCAAAGTCACCAGTCGCACCCAGGCGGTGATTGTCGCGCGCCAGGTGGACGGGTTGGGCAAGTAACGCGTCAGTGGGAAATCAGGTGCGACAGCAGTGCCCGCAATTTGGCCGGCTGCACCGGCTTGTTGAGCATGGGCAAGCCAAGTTCCTTCGCACTGGCACGTATGGTCGGATCGCTATCGCTGGTCACCAGCATGGCCGGCAGGCGATCGCCGAACCGGCTGCGAATTTCCTGGATCTGCGCTAGCCCGTTGGTTCCATCGCCGAGATGATAATCGGCGATGATTGCGTGGGGCGGTTCCGCCGAGGCGAGCCATGTCGCGACCTCATGGCCCGAGCGCAGCGGCACGACCAGGCAATGCCAGGCCGCCAGCAGCGCCGAAATGGCCTCAAGGCCGCTAGGATCATCGTCCACGGCGACGACCCGGAGACCGGCGAAATCGTTGCGAGCGGGGGTGAGGAACGGCCGCACCTCCACCGGAACCACCGTCGTGGCCGCGGCCACCATCGGCACCGTCACGGCGAAGCATGATCCCGAGCCAACCTTCGAACTGACGTCGAGCGGATGCTTCAGCAGGCGAGCGATGCGCTCGACGATGGCCAAACCCAGACCCATGCCCTTCTCGCGCCGGCGGCCAGGTTGGGCGATCTGCTGGAACTCCTGGAAGATCTCGGCCATCTTTTCCTCCGGCACACCCGTGCCGGTATCCCAGACGCCGATGACCAAGTTGTCGCCGCGCCGCTTGCAGCCCAGGACCACGCGCCCCCGTTCGGTGTAACGAATGGCGTTGGACAGAAAGTTGCGCAGAATACGGGCCAGGAGGCGCGGATCGGTGCGCACCGCCAAACGGCAGGGCAAGACCTTGAGACTGATGCCGCAATCGGCCGCCTGCGGCCGATATTCCTTGCCCAACTGCTCCAGCAAAGGACCAATGGGCATGTCGGCCAGTTCGGCCGTCATCACGCCGGCATCCAGTTTGGAAATGTCGAACAGCGCGCGCAGCAGACCGTCCGTGGCCTCCAGCGCGTTGTCGACGCCGTCCAGCAGGTCGCGTTCCTGCTTGCCGTGATCCCCTTCGGCCAGAGCAGCCACGAACAGACGGGCGGCATTCAGTGGCTGGTGCAAATCGTGGCTGGCGGCGGCGAGGAACTTGGTCTTCGACAGGGTGGCCTGTTCCGCCGTTATCTTCGCCCGCTGTAATTCCTCATTGGCGGTACGCAGTTCGGCCGTGCGCTGCTCGACACGGCGTTCCAAGCCTTCATTGGCCTGCCGAAGGTCGGTAATGTCGCTGTAGGTGATGACGAAGCCGCCATCGGGCATGGGATTGGCGGCCACTTCGACCACCGTGCCGTCCGCCAGCGTGCGTTCAAAGGAACGCGATATCCGCGCCCGCGCGGTGCCCAGCCGGACGGCCACCAGTTCCTCGGCGTCGCCCGGCCCGTAATCACCGCGAAGGGCGTTCCAGCGCAGGAAATCAGCGTATGGGGTGCCCTCGGCCTTGAGCCGGTGCGGGAAGCCGTGCATGTCGAAAAATCGCTGGTTCCAGGCAACCAGATGCAGGTCGCGGTCGAACACGGCGACGCCCTGCGACAGGCTTTCCAGCGTCGCCTGCAGCAGCACCGACTTTTCCGCCAGTTCGCGCTCACGGCGCTGCTGTTCGCGCATCTTGATGTCGGTGATATCGGTGTAGACCGCCACCGTGCCGCCTTCGCTGGTGCGCCGCTCGTTGACCTGGACCCAGCGATTGTCGGTGAAGCGATAGACGAAGGCGCGATCCGGATGGCAATGGTAGGCCAGACGGGCGGCGATCCAGTCCTCCTCGCGGCCGATGGCGTCGCGGATGGCGCCATTGGCCACCGCCTTATGAATAATCTTGGTGAAATGGGTGCCGGCGGTGACCGATTGGCCCAATCCGGCGATGAAGCCCACGTAATTGCTGTTCCACAGCACCAACCGGTCGTGGGCGTCGAACAGGGCGAAGCCCTCGGAGATGCTCTCGATCGCCTCGCGCAGGCGGCGCCGGGCGGTTTCGGCCAGTTCGTTGGCGCGCGTGAGGTCGTGGTTGACGCTTTCCAGCTGACGCAGGGTGCTCTGCAACTGGCCGGTGCGCTCCTCGACCCGTCCCTCCAGCACGATGGCAGCCTGGAACAATGAGAAGCCGTTGCCCTGCCAGTCAGTCGAACGCTCGACGCGGTCCATCAGCACCGCGTTGATGCGGCGCAGCTTCTCGTTTTCGCGCTGCAGGTCTTGCCCGGTCATCGCGCGTCGCCGAAGCCTATGGCGACGCCTGTGAAGGTCTGGTTGACGTGCATGGCGTTGAGCTGCTCGCCGTAGGTGTTGAAACCGATGACATTGTGGTCGACCAGCAATTGGCTCATGCGGGGCTTGAGCCGCATGCGCTCCATCTCCAGGGATCGCAGCACGCATTCACAGCCGATGATCAACTGGGGCGGGCCGATCTCGGCGACGACGTCGGTGAAGAGCTGCCGCAAGTTTTCGTAGGGGTCCACGCTGCGGCCCACCGATAGCACCAGCCCTTCGTCGATGGCGCAGAAAAACGACAGGGAACCGTCCTCGTTGACTTTCTGGATCGAGCGCACGTAATCCGACCCGCCCACCTTCACCACTACGGGATGGGTGGCGAAGATCATGGGCGACAGCTCTTCGACCTCCAGCCCGACCATGCGGGCGAACTCCTCGCCAGCGGGTTCGGCGTTGATCTCGGTGACGATGCGCTTCAGCGGTTCGGCGCCGGTGATCACCATCTTCTTGTCCGACCCGATGAAGTGCTGGGTCTTGAACACCCGGAATGGCGCTTGGCTGTGGATCAGCACCAGCACTGCCGCGTCCTGGTGAAAGGCGCCGTCCTTGAACACGAAGGTGCGGCTGAAATTCAGGTCGTCGCCGGCCGAACCACCGAACAGCGGTATCTCGCCCATGCCGGCATGCAACGCCGACAACACCGTATCCTCCGCTCCCGACATGCCGTCGATCAACAGCATGGCGAAGCATTGCCCCGCGAAATTGGAGCCGACGGTGTCGCGCATGCGCCCCGTCAGCGCGCGCACCGCGTCGGCCCCATTGGTAACGCCGAATTCGCTGAGGCGGTCAATGCCGATAGCTTCGGCGTGGCAAAGGCGGCGGCCCAGCGACAGGCCGGTGAGGCTGCCGCTGCGATAGCCTGCCGGGGTGATCTCTCCGGCGCTGGTGCATCCCACCGTCAGCACGCCGGGGAATGCTTCGGCCACGGCGGCGGCAAGTTCGCGCCGGTCATAGGCCGGCGAACAGAAGAACATCACCAGGGCGGGGTCGGGCTGATCGATCTGCGCCTTGAGCTCGGCGACCGCCAGCCGGGGATCGGCGGCTGCGGAATGACCTCGCCGCACACCCGCCGGCTGGCCTGCGCCATCCGCAGCAGCGGCGCCGCCCGAGGCCGGGGCCAGGCGCATGCGCGGCCGAAGAATGGTGTTTCCCGCCGCAGCGGGCATATCCAGACCATGAGCCATGAAAACCGACATCCGGTAATCCTGTCCGATGGACACCCTACCGCTCGAACCACGCTTCAGCAAGGTCACCCCAGCCCCTTGGCGATCTCCTCGGTGACCTTCTTGGTGTCACCGAACAGTCCTTGAAAATCCGGTCGCCATGGTGACCGACAGAGGCGGCGCCTGCCATCAGACCTTGGTCGCATGGAACGGCATCGCCGCCTGCGCGCAAGATGGCAGCATGACCCTGATTGGCGATCCTCACCGGCCGTCATCCCGCTCCGCCTTGTTCCCCGGCGGCATGGGGGTCCTGTTGTCGGCCGCCGCCCATGCCGCGCTGCTGCCGCTGGTCGGCATGGCTTGGCTGGGAACACCGCACGAGGACCGGCAAGAGGAGATCGTGCTGACGCTCGAGCTGGTACCGGCGCCGCCAACCGCCAACCCGATCGCGTCGCCCGCGCCAGCCCCAACACCCCCACCGCCCGCGCCCCAAAGGC
>JAEZFE010000394.1 GCA_023437865.1 Pseudomonadota bacterium
GCGCAGACCCGCGCGCGCCCTCGGTCTCGCCGCTCTTTGCCGACCTCAGGGGCCTGCCGCCGCTGTTGATCCATGTGGGCGGCGACGAGGTCATGCGGGCCGACTCGACCGACTTCGCTGCACGGGCGCAGGCCGCCGGGATGGATGTCAGGTTGCATGTCGGGCCGGGGCTATTCCACTGCTACCCGGTCTGCGCCCCCATGTTCCCCGAGGCGAAGGCGGCCATGGACGACATCTGCGCCTTCGCCGCCGCTATTCCTCGCCGCCGGTAACCCGACTTGCCCGGGCCACCAGGCCGCTGACGATCTTGATCTCGCCGGTCAGGGTCTTGTGGACCGGGCATTTCTCGGCGATCTCCAGCAATTTCCGGCGCTGGCCCTCGTCGAGCCCACCTTCCAGGATGATGTCGCGCACGATCAGGGTGGCGCCGTCCTCCAGCTTGCCACGGCGCAGGCGCACCTCCACATGCTCCAGCGGCCAGCCCTTGCGGGCCGCCACCATCTTGACGGTAATGGCGGTACAGGCGCCCAACGCCGCCAGCAGGAATTCGTGTGGCGCCGGCCCCAGATCGTCGCCGCCATCCTCCACCGGCTCGTCGGCCCTCAGCACGTGGCGGCCGATCATCACCGCCTGGGTCCATTTTCCTTCGCCTGTCCCGGCGACGACCACGCTGTGCTGCTCACTCATGGGCTGTTCCTTGCCAACCGCTTCCACCGGGTTTACAGGTGGTGTCTCGCCCGACGCCATGGGAGGTCCGAAATTGAGCCAACGCTTTGCCAGCGACGACGTGCAGATTCTTGCCAGGGACACGGTGTTCAAGGGCTATTTCCGGATGGATCGCTATACGGTGCGGCATCGCACCTACCGGGGCGGCTGGACCGGAGACATCACCCGCGAGATCTTCGAGCGCGGCCATGCGGTCGTGGTGATCCTGTACGACCCGATGCGCGACGAAGTCGCCATGATCGAGCAGTTCCGCTGCGGCGCCCTGGCCGCTGACATGTACCCATGGCTGGTGGAATGCGTTGCCGGCATCATCGAGAAGGGCGAGACGCCCGAGCAGGTGGCGCTGCGCGAATGCGTCGAGGAAGCCGGCACCGAGGCCAAGGACATCTTCGAGATTGGCAAGTTCATCATCACCCCCGGCGGCTCGTCCGAGACGGTGGTGCTGTTCTGCGCCCGCATCGATGCCACCCAAATCAGCGGCTTCCACGGCCTGGAGCATGAAGGCGAAGACATCCGCGTCTTCACCCTGCCCTTGGTTGAGGCCTACGGAATGATCAAGGACGGCCGCATCAATAACTCCATGGCGGTGATCTCGATTCAATACCTGATGCTGGAGAAGGAAGCGCTGAAGGTGCGGTGGGGGGTGTGATGCACCTCCGCGCCGTTGCCATCGCACTGACTATGGGCTTTGGTGCCGTCGGCCAGGCCTGGGCCTGCCAACCGCCATCCGAGGAAGAACTTTACGCTAAAGCGCCCTCGGTTTTCGTGGCCCATGTCTGGCGGACCGAGGAAGTGCAGCCAGCCACGCCCAGCACCGATAATTTTCCAATTATCGAGGCCAGCTTCCGCGTGCGAGAGATCCTGAAAGGCGAATCGCCGCAAAATGACAAAGCCCGCGCCATCACGTTCTGGTGCTGGCCGATACCGCTAATCAGCGGGTTTGACTACATTTTCTTCCTTGATCACATCGACGCGCCGGTGAACGGATCGGCGCTGGTGCTTTGGGGGCAAAACAAGGACGAAGATGAAAAAGTCCTCACCCGCCTGCGCACCCTGAAAAAGTAAACTCGCCCGCCCGCGCCCATTTCCCCTGCCCGAATTGTACATATCTGACAGCTTGATTGGCAGATACCCACTCTGCTAGCCTCGGCTTAAGTGTACATTCTGAACGAAAGAACACCACCTATGACCGACGTTCGCGACGGCTTCCTCGACTCCATCGGCCGCACCCCGCTCATCAAGCTCAAGGGCCCGTCCGAGGCGACCGGCTGCACCATCCTGGGCAAGGCCGAGTTCCTCAATCCCGGCGGATCGGTCAAGGACCGCGCGGCCCTGGCGATCATTCAGGACGCCGAGGAGAAGGGTCTGCTCAAGCCCGGCGGCGTCATCGTCGAGGGTACCGCCGGCAATACCGGCATCGGCCTGACCCTGGTGGGCAACGCGCTGGGCTATCGCAGCGTCATCGTCATGCCCGAGACCCAGAGCCAGGAAAAGAAGGACATGCTGCGGCTGATCGGCGCCGACCTGCGCCTGGTGCCCGCCGTGCCCTATTCCGACCCGGGCAATTACGTGCGCTATTCCGAGACCCTGGCCGGCGAATTGACCAAGACCGAGCCCAACGGCGTGCTGTGGGCCAATCAGTTCGACAACGTCGCCAACCGCATGGGCCATTACCGCACCACCGGCCAGGAGATCTGGCGCCAGACCGGCGGCAAGGTCGACGCCTTCACCTGCGCGGTAGGCACCGGCGGCACCCTCGCCGGCGTGGGCCTGGCGCTGAAGGAGCACAACAAGAACGTCCAGATCGTGCTGGCCGATCCCATGGGCTCGGCTCTCTACAATTACTACGCCCATGGCGAACTGAAGGCAGAGGGCACCTCGATCACCGAGGGCATCGGCCAGGGCCGCATCACCAAGAACCTTGTCGGCGCCCCCATCGACGACCAAGTCCAGGTCACCGACGAGGAAGCCCTGCCCCTGATTTTCGAACTGGTCAAAAAGGAAGGCCTGGTCATTGGCGGTTCGTCCGGCATCAATGTCCTTGCGGCCATGAAGGTGGCGCGGAAGTTGGGGCCAGGCCACACGGTGGTGACAGTGCTGTGCGATTATGGTACCCGCTATCAAAGCAAGCTGTTCAACCCGGCCTTTCTGAAGGAGCGGAACCTCCCGGTCCCGGATTGGCTGGACTAACCAACTAAAGCTGGGGGAAGCATGAGCTACGCCAATCCTGAGGCCCTCGTCAGCACCGAATGGCTGGCGGAGCACCTGCAGGCTCCGGACGTCCGCGTGGTGGACGCCAGCTGGTTCATGCCTTCCGCCGGCCGCAACCCGCGCGAGGAATACGAGGCCGCCCACATTCCCGGCGCCGTTTTCTTCGACGTGGATGAAATCGCCGACCTTACCAATCCGCTGCCGCACATGCTGCCGGCACCGGAGAAGTTCGCCAGCCGGGTGCGCAAGCTCGGCTTGGGCAACGGCAACAAGGTGGTGGTCTACGACAGCACCGGCATCTCCATGGCCGCCGCCCGCGTGTGGTGGATGTTCCGCGTCTTCGGCCACCGCGACGTGGCGGTGCTCGATGGCGGCCTGCCCAAGTGGCGGGCGGAGCAGCGTCCGGTCGAGGACCTGCCGCCGATGCCGCGCGACCGCCATTTCCTGCCGCGTGTGGACGCGACGCTGGTGCGCAGCTTCGATCAGGTGAAGGCCAATCTGGCGTCGGGCCGCGAGCAGATCGTCGATGCCCGCGCCGCCGGCCGCTTCGACGGCACTGCCCCGGAACCATGGCCGGTCAAGCATGTGGGCCATATGCCGGGGGCCTTCAACGTGCCGTTCGCGGATCTGGTGGACCCGGACGGCAAGACCATGCGCCCGGCCCAGGCGCTCAAGGATCGCTTCGACGCCGCCGGCCTGGACTTGTCCAAGCCGGTCATCGCCACCTGCGGCTCCGGCATCACCGCCTGCACCATCGCGCTGGCGTTGCACCTGCTGGGCCACAAGGACGTGGCGGTCTATGACGGTTCCTGGGCGGAATGGGGCAACCACCCCGACGCGGTGGCGGTCAAGTAAGAACTAACTCTTCCGCCCCTTTGTTCCCCGGTTGATGACTGTCGGCATATTCCCCACCTGAACCTCAGGTAAGTCCGTACACGAGGTGGGGTACATGCGACTGAGCAGAGCGACGACCCGAGCCCGGCAGGGCGGGACCAGCCTTCCGTTCTTCGCCTTCCTGCTGCTAGCAGCTACGCTGGCCGTCGGCGGCTGCAACACCGTCTCCGGCATGGGCGAGGATATCTCGGCCGCCGGCAAGGGCATCGACCAGACGTCGGAGCGCACCCAGGAGAAGATCCACGAGAGCGGTAGCTCCAGCAGCACCCAGCAGCAGTCACCGCAGCGCAGCCAGTCGGACTATCAGGCCGGCCGCTACTAAAAGCGCTGGCGTCGGGCGGAGGCCGGTGCCACCATCGGCGCCGCTTTTCCGCCCGACATCAGGCAGCCATGAAGAAAGACAGCCTTCTCGTCCACGCCGGCCGGCATCCCGAACGCCAGCACGGCGCCGTCAACGCCCCGGTCTATCACGCCTCAACCATCCTCCACCCTTCGGTGGCGGTCATGGAGGCCACCGGCAAGACCCCATATGAGGGCGTGCGCTATGGGCGCTACGGCACCCCCACCACCCACGCATTTGAGGAAGCGATGGCCGCCATTGAAGGCGGCGTGCGCTCCATCGCCACGTCGTCGGGTCTGGCCGCCATTACCGGCACCCTGATGGCGCTGCTGAAGGCCGGCGACCATCTGCTGATGGTCGACAGCGCCTATTTCCCGACCCGCAAGTTCTGCGACAGCGTGCTGGCGCATCTCGGCATCGAGACCACCTATTATGATCCGTGCATTGGCACCGGAATCAAGGCGCTGATGCAGCCCAATACCCGCCTGGTGTTCACCGAATCGCCGGGCTCGCTGACCTTCGAGGTCCAGGATCTGCCGGCCATCGCCGAGGTGGCCCACCAGGCCGGCGCGCTGGTCGCCATGGACAACACCTGGGGCGTGCTGACCTTCCAGCCCTTCGCCCATGGCGTGGACGTCTCCATCCAGGCCTGCACCAAGTACATCGTCGGCCATGCCGACGCCATGCTGGGCGCCATCACCGTGGCCGACGAGAAGCTGTGGCTCAGGCTCAAGACCTCAGTCTGCGCCTTCGGCCATTCGCCCGGATCGCAGGAGCTGTTCCTGGGCTCGCGCGGCCTGCGCACTCTGGCCGTGCGCCTGCGCCAGCACGCCGAGACCGCGCTGAAGCTCGCCACCTGGCTGAACTCCCGCCCGGAGGTGGACAGCGTGCTCTACCCGCCCCTGCCCGGCGATGCCGGACACGAAGTGTGGAAGCGCGACTTCACCGGCGCCTGCGGCCTGTTCGGCGTGATCCTCAAGCCCGCCGCCAAGGAGGCGGTGGACCGCATGCTCGACGGTTATGCCCACTTCAACCTGGGCTATTCCTGGGGCGGCTTCGAAAGCCTGGTCATCCCGACCACCGGCCATTCGATCATCCGCACCGCCACCGAATGGAAGCCGGCGGGCCCGTCCTTGCGCTTCCACGCGGGCCTCGAGGATGCGGACGATCTGCTGGCCGATCTGGAAGCCGGGTTCGATCGGTTGCGGGGCTAACCCCTCTCCCGCCGAGCGGGAGAGGGAAAGCGTCAGCGCGCATCCAGCCTGATCTCGATGCGCCGGTTCTTGGCGTAGGCATCCTCCGTCTCGCCCTTATCGAGCGGCTGGAATTCGCCGAAGCCGGCCACAGCCAGACGCTCGGGCGGGATGCCGTTGGCGACCAGGGTGCGCACCACCGTCATGGCCCGCGCGGTAGACAGCTCCCAATTGGAGGGATAGCGGCTGGAGGCGATCTTGCGCTTGTCGGTATGGCCGTCCACGCGCAGCACCCAATTGACCTCCTTGGGGATCTGCTTTGAGATCTCGGTCAGGGTCTTGGCCAATTCGCGGATCTGCTCGATGCCTTCCAGGCCCATTTCTGCCGAGGCGGTGTCGAACAGCACTTCCGATTGGAACACGAAACGGTCGCCCTCGACGCGGATGCCAGGGCGGTTACCCAGCACCTGACGCAGGCGGCCGAGGAATTCCGAGCGGGCGCGCTGAAGTTCCTCCACCTTGTTGGCCAGCGCCACGTTGAGCCGCTTGCCCAGATCGGCGATCTGCACCTTCTGATCGGCGGCCTGCTTCTCCGAGACATCCAGCGCGGCGGCAACGCGCGCCAGCTCCTCGCGCAGCACCGCGAGCTGCTGATTCATCAGCGCCGTCTCAGCGCGGGCCTGGGCGCTGATTTTGCGCTCGTCGTCGAGCTGCGTGCCGGTCTCAGTCAGGCTCTTATCCAGTTCGGCGATGCGGGCTTCCAATTGGGCCTTGAGCGCCTGGAGCGCCGCCACATCGTGGCTCATTCGGTCGCGTTCGGCATCGGACGCAGTGAGTTGGCCCGACAGCTTGGACAGATCACCGCGCAACGACTCGTTGGCCTTCTTCTCCAGCGACAATTGCTCGACCAGGGCCGCCATCTCGCGGCCCAACTGGTTCAGCGCCTGCTCGCGGCCCGACAGCGCCTGCCCGAGGAAGAATTGCGCCAGCACGAAGACCAGCAGCACGAAGATGATGACCATCAACAGGCCGGACAGGGCATCGACGAATCCCGGCCAGATATCGACGGTGCGGCGCGCGCGGCGGCCCAGCATGGTCAGCCCTCCGCGTCTTCGGCAACGGCGGCGATGGTGCGGGCCAGCAGTTTGAATTCGGAGCGCAGCTCGGCGATCAGTTCGTCATGGCCCTGACTGGTCTCCTCGACCAGCCGGCCCAGGGCCAGATCCATGTTACGGATATGGGCGCGCGTCGTTTCGTCCATACCGCCGCCGCTGGAGGATTCGGCCAGCTTGGCGAGCAGTGGCCGCATCTCCAACTGCGCCTCGCCCAGCTTCAGCATCAACGCCTGCTCGGCCCGCATATGGTCGGTGAGCGTGGACAGCTTATCGGTCAGCGCCCGGATATTGGCGTTGGTCGAAATACGGCTTTCCTCGCCGCGTGCGATGATGCGCTGAAGTTCATCCAGGGAATCGGCGGTCTGCTCCAGCAGCGCCTGGATATAGGCGGGCACCGGCTGGTCACCCTCGATGGACAGGGTATTGCCGCCCAGCTTGGTATGGCCAGCCAGCCATTCCTCCAGCTCGTTGTAGAAGGCGTTCTGCGCCTGCCCGGCCTGAAGGTCGAGAAAGCCCAGGACCAGCGATCCGGCGAGGCCGAACAACGAGGTGGAGAACGCCGTTCCCATGCCGCCCAGCGGCGCTTCCAGTCCCGTCTTCAGCCGCTCGAAAGCCGCGCCCACATCGGAGCCCGACACCGACAGCGAGCCGATGACCTCGCCCACCGAGCCCACGGTGCGCGACAAGCCCCAGAACGTGCCCAACAGGCCCAGGAAGATCAGCAGGCCGACAAAATAACGGGCCAGGTCACGGCCCTCATCCAGACGGGCCGCGATCGAGTCGAGCAGCGAGCGCAGCGCCATGGCCGACAGGTTCATGCGGCCCTGACGCTCTCCCAGCATGCTGGACATGGGCGCCAGCAGCCGCAGCCGCCCGCCCGACGGCGCCGGTTGGCCGCGCCGCCAGCTTTCCAGCCATTCCACCTCGGGCTTGAGCATCAGCACCTGGCGGAAGTTCATGATGATGCCCACCAGGAACACGCCGACGATCAGGCCGTTCAGCCCGGGATTGGCAAGGAACGCCTGCGACAGCCCCGGCGCCAGAATGACCGCCACCACCGCCACGGCGACAAGGAAGGCGGCCATACGGAGAAGGAAACGGTTCGGACGGTTCATGCAAAGGCTCCCCTGGCAACAGACCCTCCATTGTTTGGACCCAAATGTGTCCATTCCAGGGCGCAAACGGGGTGGCAGACCAAGGGCGTAAGGGATTGCGCAAAGGCGACGCAATTACGGCGCCCATCACACTCACATGGGAAGGACCCGGAATAGCATTGGGCAAATGCCGTCAATGCACGAAGCTGAGTAAGAGGCTGCGCTTTATCAAATGAGTCTGGGCACACGCGCAGCCGCGCCCAGGAAAGCAATGAGGACGGCAGTGGCCAACGGAGACAGCGCCGCGAAAAGAGAGTTCGATCGCATGTACCGTCAAGGCGGAGCGTTCCTCGCAGCGACGCAGTTGACCCGGATACCCATCTTGCTGACCGACGTCACTCTTCGAGGCGACCCCATCATATTCGCCAATGGAGCCTTCCTTGATTTTTTCGGCTACTCCCAGGAAGAGGTGGTCGGCCATCAGATCGAGGAGATTTGGGACAGTGAATCCTGCGTTGCGTTGAAGAGAATCCGCTCTGATGTTACGGAGCAAAGTGGCAAGCCCCTCGACATCGTTCTTCGCCGGAAACACGGCGAAGCGACCACCATGTCCGTGGTAATGTTGCCGGTGTTCGATGCCACTGGCGCTGTGGTCCATCACTTTGTGTCGTTCCTGGATCGCTCGGAAATTTCTGCATCGGACGCGCGTATCAAGACATTGATGATTGAGAATGCCCGGCTAGTGAAGGCGCTTGCCGAGCGCGATCTTCTGGTGGTCGAGACCAATCACCGGGTCAAGAACGCGCTGATGCAGGCCTCGATGCTATTGATGTTGGGCGGCGCTAACAGCCCCCACCCTGATGTCGCGGAAGCCCTGGCGAGTGCACGAATGCGGCTTCAAGCCATGGCCGGGATCTACGATCTGCTGAGCACGCGCCCAAAGCAAGCCATCGACTTGGCGGCGCTTCTGCGGTCGCTCGCCCCGCAATTAGTGCCGCCGGTACTGCCGGTCGAGATCGAGACACACCTTGCCGATCGAGTGATGCTTTCACCCGATGTTGCCCAGCCGATGGCACTGATCGCCGTCGAGTTGGTGACCAACGCAGTCAAGCACGCCTTCCCTCAGCGCCGGGAGGGCCGTGTACGGATCGAGCTCCTCCCCACATCAGCCAAAGGGATCGAGCTCACCATCGCGGACAATGGCACGGGCATGGCTGAGGGGGCCGCCGAATCGCTCGGCTACCGGTTGGTCCGCGCATTGGCGAAACAGGTGAGCGGCGTGCTTAACGTACGCAGCACCGGCGGCGGGACGACCGTCACCGTAACCCTATCTGCTGACAGACCTGCGCAAGGCACATAAAAAGGGCAGAGACCTCAGGTCCCCGCCCCTCCAATCAGCGCAATGCCCCCCTGTAGCGGGGCGCTCCAGACGCCCTTACCGGCTGACGACCACCGCGTCCACACGGTCGCCGGGGCCCGAGCCGTCCATCTTGTTGCCAAGGGCCCGGACCTCGATGCGGGTCGAGCGCACCCCCTGCTCCATCAGATACTTGCGCACTTCCAGCGCCCGCGACAGTGACAGGCGGCGGGCCTTGGACGCATTCGCGTCGTCGCCTTCCGCATAGGCCAGCAATTGCAGACCGATGCCGTCATCCTTTTGCATTCGCTTAACCAGGGCGTCGAGCGGGCCATGCACATTGTCGGGCAGGCGCGCACTGTCGGCACCGAAGGCGATGGTCAAGGAATCGCTCTTGGAGGAAAACACCGGAGCAGCTACGGCCGGCGCCACCGAGGCCAGCTGCACCAACTCGGACTTGGGCGGCTCAACCTTGGCGACCGGTGGAGCCACCGGCGCGGGCGGCGGCGTCAACGC
>JAEZFE010000396.1 GCA_023437865.1 Pseudomonadota bacterium
GGCCCGCATCATCACCGGCGAGCGCGTGGACGCGGTGTCGCTGATGCGCCCCGACGGTGTGACCATCCTCAATAGCCGGGTGCCGCACGGCCAGCCGGCGCCGGCCTTCTCAGTGCCCGCCGCAGAAGTCACCCGCGCGCTGACGGAAAACAGGACGGTGGTCAGCCACATCTTCGTGGGCGCCACCTCCAAGCGTGCCATCTTCGCCATGATCAAGCCAGTGCAGGTGAACGGCGAACCGCACGCTTTGGCGGTGGGGCTGTTTGCCAGCCGGTTCGAGCCGCTGATCAACCGCACTTTGGCCCCATGGAACGCGGCCCTCCAAGATGCCGCCGGTACCCCGCTGGCCGAGTTCCCGCGCGAAGGCGCCATTTTCGGCACCGCCCAGGGCAAGATACAGGACGCTTTGCGGTTTTCGGCTCGCGGCCGTATCACCGCCAGGCATCCCGATGGCAGCGAGCACATGGTGGCCTTCGAGCGGATACCGTTCTCGCAATGGATCGCGCTGTCCAGTCTGCCCCGCGAAGCCGTGGCGCAGGCGGCGCGGCGGAACGCGATGATCTATGCCATCGGCGCCCTGGTGCTGTGCATTCCTAGTGCCGTGCTCGCCGGCTGGCTGGGGCTCAGGCTGGCGCGCTCCATGCAGGCGCTGTCGCATTTTGCCAGCCATCTGGGAGCCGAACCGCCCCAGGCCATGCCGCCGCCCGAACGCAGCGCCTGCCGCGAACTGGATGTGGTGGCAGAACGGTTGGAGCGCGCGGCCTGCGATGTGGCGGCCCGTGATTCCCAATTGCGCCAGCAGCGGGATCTGGCCGAGCAGCGGGCCGAGCAGATCAAACGCCAATCCGAGGATCTGACCCGGTCCAATACCGATCTCGAACAATTCGCCTATGTGGCGTCGCACGACCTGCGCGAGCCGTTGCGCATGGTATCGAGCTTCCTCACCTTGCTCGAACGCCATCTCGGCGCCAAGCTTGACGGCGAGGCCCGCGAGTTCATGGATTTCGCCCGCAACGGCGCGCTGCGCATGGATCAGATGATCCTGGACCTGCTGCAATATTCCCGTGTCGGCCGCATGGAAACCGAGCCGGAGGCCGTGGACCTGGGAATGGTGATCGAGGACGCTCTGGCGGAACTGGCGCCGGTCATTCAGGACACCAAGGCCTCGATCCGCATCGACGGCGCCATGCCCCAGGTGACCGGCCACCCCCGCGAACTGACCCGGCTGTTCCAGAACCTGGTGGGCAACGCGCTGAAATACCGCTCGCCCGACCGTGGCCCCGAGGTGGTTATTCGCGCCGCACAGTGCGGTCCCGGGTGGTGCGAGCTGTCGGTGGCCGATAACGGCATCGGCATCGATACCCAGTTCCATCAGCGCATCTTCAACATTTTCCAGCGTCTGCACACCCGCGAGCGATACGAGGGCAACGGCATCGGCCTGGCCATCTGCAAGAAGGTGGTCGAGCATCACCGTGGCCGGATATGGGTGGAATCCAGTCTGGGCGCCGGTGCGACCTTCCACCTCACGCTGCCCTGCACCGAACCGGCCCAGGCGGAAGCTGCCCTGCCAATTTAGCGTTGCCTGATGGAACTTCGGCATGTCCAACTGCTGGTTGATTGCTGTTCGACCGGCAGGCCCATATTGTCTGCTGCGAGACAGGCTGGGGTGCATCCATGCGGACACGAAAGCAGCTTTGCGAGATTTGCGGCATTGAAACCGACCATCAGATTGAGGCCGATGACGATGATTGCGAACTGGCGTTGTGCCTGCGCTGCGGCCGCCTGACCTCGGCGCGCACCGAGAGCGAGGGGCCGTGTGATCAGTGTGCGCCATCGGGCCCGCCACAGCGGCCCTGACGCCGCCAATGGTTTCTGCTAGCTTCTCCCGCCAAACACGGGAGAAGCGCATGAAACGTCTGATCGCGGGCCTGATGCTGGCCCTGTCGCTATCGGCCTGTGGCGAGGGCGAGGTGGTCGAGATGGCGCGCTATCCGTCGCCGGTGGGTGGTATCGACGCCGTGGTCGGCCGCATGAAGGCCGGCGAAACCGAACCGTTCCTGGTCGTCATCACCAAGCCGGGCGAAAATCCGACGAAGGGTGCGCGTCTGCTGCTGGCCGACAACACCACCGCCCCGGTGGTCGAATGGGCCGATGCCGAGCATATGACCATCCGCTGCGACAACGCCCGCATCTGGAGCTTCCGCAACTTCTGGACCACCCCTAATTTCAAGCGGGTCACCGTGTCGGTGGCCCTGGAGTGCGGCCAGAAGGGCTGGGCGCCCTGACGCGCTAGCTCGCCCGCCCCGTTGACACCCCAGCCGGGGTAAGCGCGCCGCTTCGGAGATAATCCTCAACCAGCGCGCAACGCACTGCTGGGTTGTTTCGTTGCCCCTGTGACGGTTCCACCTCGCAGAGGGTTAAGACAGATGGCGACCAATCAGAACGACATCGTTGCGGCCACCGCCGAACAACAGGCGGCCGGCGCCCAGCTTGTAGGCGGGAACGGCAGCGATCTGCTGCTGGCGAACGGGACGCAGAGCTGGACGGGCACGCTGAACGCCGTCAACGGCTCCGGCGTAGCCGGCACGGTTACCGCCACGTTGAACGGCACCCAATTGCAGGTCCAGGTCCAGGCTACCGGGTTGGAACCTAACCAGACCCATGCCGCCCACATCCATGGCC
>JAEZFE010000401.1 GCA_023437865.1 Pseudomonadota bacterium
TGGTGAAGCCGATGCCGGTCAGCACCGACACCCCGTAGAGCCCGCGCCAATCGGCCCCCGCCGGCAAGCGCGCCAACCCAAGCCGGATCAGCGTCCAGGTAAAGCCGAACACCCCCACCTGCTTGCCGACGAACAGACCGGCGGCAATGCCCACGAACACCGGATCGGTGAAGGTTCCTGCCCCGATACCGGCGATGGAAATCCCAGAATTGGCCAAAGCAAAGACCGGCAGGATCAGGAAGACCACCCAGGGCTGAAGCGCGTGTTCGAGCTTGCGGACCATGGTCATGGGGATGGCGAGGCCGAGGATGACGCCGGCAATGGTGGCGTGGATGCCGGAATGCAGCACCGCGAACCATAAAGCCAGCCCCACCACGCCGTAGGCCGCCACGTGCTTGACACCCAGGCGGTTCAGCACCACCAGCACCACGGTGGCACCGGCGGCAGCCAGCAGGTAGGCGGTGGATAGTTGGGCGGAATAGAACAGGGCGATGATCAGGATGGCGCCCAGATCGTCAATGATGGCCAAAGCCGTCAGGAACACCCGCAAGCTCAGCGGCACCCGCCGGCCCAGCACCGCCACCACGCCCAGCGAGAAGGCGATGTCGGTGGCCGACGGAATGGCCCAGCCGCGCACGCCCTCGGCATCGCCCCAATTGAAGGCCAGATAAACCAGCGCCGGCACCGCCATGCCGCCCAATGCCGCCACCGCCGGCAGCATGATTTGGGCGCGGGTGGACAACTCGCCCTCGCGGATCTCGCGCTTGATCTCCAGCGCGACCACCAGGAAGAACACGGCCATCAGGCCGTCATTGATCCAATGCAGGATGGACAGACCGGCGACCGAAGCATCCAGCATGGATTGCCATCCTGGCCCGAGCGGCGAATTCGCCACCGCCATGGCAACCACCATCATGGCGACCAGCAACACTCCCCCAGTAATCCCGCCGCCCTGATTGTCCATGTTCCCTCCTCGTTCAGAGTTCATATACGGACAAGGCGCGGGTGGAGGAATAAGGGTTTTCCCTTCCCCTCAGCCCTCTTCCAAGCGCAGCGCCATGCGAACCAGATCGGACAGGCTGTTGGCAGCCATCTTTTCCATAACGCGGGCACGGTGGATTTCCACCGTGCGGGCCGAGATGTTGAGTTCCACCGCCACCGCCTTATTGGGCAGGCCGCGCACCACCAGGTCCATGACCTCACGCTCGCGCGGGGTCAGCCCTTCGGCGCGGGCGCTGATGTCATCGAGCCGGCGACGTTCGTTGAAGGCGCGCGCGCCCTTGTCGAGCGCAATGGCGACCGAGGCCAATAGCACATCCTCGTCGAACGGCTTTTCGATGAAATCCGAGGCGCCTTCCTTCAGCGCCTGCACCGCCATGGCAACGTCGCCGTGGCCGGTGATGATGATCACCGGCAGGTCGATGCGGTTTGCCTTGAGGTGGCGCTGAAGGTCGAGGCCGCTCATGCCCGGCATGCGCACATCCGCCACAACGCAGGCCGGCAGGGCGGGATCGAGGGCGGCCAGGAACGCAGCGGCGTCGGGATGGGCACAGGCAGAGTGGCCGGCAGCTTCCAACAGCAGCACCAGAGCGTCGCGGATGGCGCCGTCATCATCGACCACATGCACCATGGGCTGTTGCGTCATGCTTTCCTCTCCCCCTCGCCGTTCAATGGCAGCGTGAACCGGAAGGACGCTCCTCCCGGCCCGGTACGGTCCAGCCACAGCGTGCCGCCATGGGCTTCGATGAAGCTGCGGCTGATGGCCAGCCCCAACCCCATTCCCGTCGCCTTGGTGGTCACGAATGGTGCGAACAACTGGCCGCCCATATCCTCGGAAATGCCCGGGCCGTTGTCGCTGACCTCGAATTCCATGCGGCCGCCGGCTACCCTGGCCGCGACAACGATCTCGCCGCCGCCCTCCATGGCATCCATGGCATTGCGCACCAAGTTCAGGAGAACCTGCTGGACTTGCACCTTGTCAACATGGACGGCGGGCAACCCCTTGTCCACCTGAGTCACCAGCCGGATGGCGCGGCGCGCGCATTCCGGCGCGGCCAGCATCAGCGCGTCGGACACCAGCGCCGATACCGCCGCCGGTTCGCGGTCGGCCCGCCCGGTGCCGATGAACTCACGCAAGGACCGGATGATGTCGCCCGCCCGCTGACTTTCCGCCACGGCGCGGTCCATGGCACCGCGGACCTTGGCGATATCCGGCTCGCCGCCCGCCAGCAGGCGCTGGGCGGCTCGGGTGAAGGCGATGGCGGCCAGCAATGGTTGGTTCAGCTCATGGGCCAGGGCGGCGGCCATCTCACCGGCCATGGATATGCGCGAGAACTGGGCCAACTCGTCTTGCCGCGCATGCAGGGCGGCCTGGACCCGGCGGCGCTCGGTGATGGCGGCGCCGAGAACCAGGGTGGCCGCCGCCAGGGCCAGCACCAGGAATTGCAGCGTGGTGACGGTATCGGATTCTTCGGCCCGGAACAGGATGATCAGGCCCAACTGCGCCGCCATGTTGCCCAGCACCGCGCCCTGAAGGCCGAAGCGCGCCGCCGCCCAGATCAAGGGCGGGAACAGCAGGTAGAAGAACTCGAAATTGTCGGTGGCGTCGAGGCCGAACACCATCCACAAGGCGCCGCCCAGCGCCGCGCCCTGGAGCGCCGCCAGCGCCACCACGCGGGCCGACGGCGGCGCCACCGGGCGGCGGAACAGCAGCACGGCGGGGGTCAGCACGGCGATGCCGATCATGTCGCCGATCCAGTAGCGGCTGGCGGCCGGGAGGAAGGACTCCGCCGGCACGATGCCGGCCAGGGTGAACAGACCGACGAAACAGATGGCCGCCAGCCCCGGCCCGATCACGGCGCCAGCCAGCAGCCATACCACGTCGCGCAGAGCGCCAAGGTTGGCGTCGATACGGGCGACGCGGCGCAGGAACCAAGCGGTGCCGCCATAGATCAGCGCCAGTCCGATATCGGCGGCTATGGTCACCGCCAGCGGCTTGGGCAGATCGCGGACCAGCAGATCACCGCCGAGCACAGCGAGGAAGAACAGTAGCGACACGCGCGGCCCCGCCAGCACCATGATGGCAAGCGCCCACCCGGTCGGCGGGTTCCACGGCGTGATGTTGAGCGTCGAAAAGGTGTGGATGTAGCTGACCCGGTCGAGCACCAGATAGACGGCAATGAACGCCGCCGCCTGCAATACCCGCTGGGCGGTCACCGTTCGACCTTGTAGGCCGACAGGACCTGGGCCAGTTCCACCGCCGTCTTGACCTCCATCTTCTCGAATACATGCGCGCGGTGGACCTCGACGGTGCGCATGGTGATGCCCAGTTCGTCGGCAATGACCTTGTTGAGTTTGCCCGCCAGCACCAGTTCCATCACCTGCCGTTCGCGCGTGGTCAGTTGGGCCAGACGGGCGGCGACGCCGGCCACCTCGGTCTCGGCGGCCCGGCGCTGGGCGTCCTTTTCCAGCGCATCGATGATGCGGTCCACCAGATCGTTGTCGTTGAACGGCTTTTCCACAAAGTCGATGGCGCCGCGCTTGAGCGCGCCCACCGCCATGGGCACGTCGCCGTGGCCGGTGAGGAATATCACCGGAATGCGCGATTGCACCTGCCGCAGCCGGTCGAACAGATCCAGCCCGCTCATACCGCTCATGCGGATGTCGAGCAGCAGGCAGCCGGCCATGTCGGGAGTCCACTGCGCCAGGAAATCCTCGGCGCGTTCAAACGCCTGGGCCACGACACCGCGCGATTCCAGCAGCCAGGTCAGCGCGTCGCGGATGGCCTCGTCGTCATCGACGATAAAAACGGTGCCGGAGCTCATGCGACCCTCGAAGGCAGAGAAAAGCGGAAAATGGCGCCGCCGCCAGGATTGGGCTCGAACCACAATCGGCCCTGATGATACTCGATAATCGAGCGGCAGATGTTAAGTCCCATCCCCATGCCCTCATCCTTGGTGGTGAAGAAGGCTTGGAAGAGGTTTTCCGCCACCTCGGGCGCGATGCCGGCGCCATGGTCGGCGACCGATACGACCGCCTGACGACCGTCGCTGGTCACCGTGATGTGCAAGGTGCGACGCGATGCCTCGGTCTGGCCCATGGCTTCAACGCCGTTGCGCGCCAAATTCAGCAGCACCTGCTCAAGCTGGATGCGGTCGGCATTGACCTCGGGGTCGTTGGCGGCCAGCCTGACGCGCAGTGCCACACCGCGCTGCTTGGCGTCGAATTCCATGAAGCCCACCGTATCCTCGACCACGCTGTTGAGCCGGCACGGATTCAGTTGAGGTTCGGACTTGCGGACGAAATCGTGCACGCGGCGGATGATCTGACCGGCGCGCTGGGCCTGAATACCGAGCTTGGTCAACGCCGTCCGCAATTGGTCGAGGTTGAACGCCCCCGAGGCCAGCACGTTCAGACACCCTGCATTGTAGCTGGCGATGGCCGAAAGCGGCTGGTTCAACTCGTGCGCCAGCGTCGATGCCATCTCGCCCATGGTGATCAGGCGGCCGGTGCGCTGGAGCTTCTCCTGCTGCTCGCGCGCCATTTCCTCGGCATGCTTGCGCTCGGTGACGTCGAGTACCGAAGCCATCCAACCGGCATGGGCACCGTCGTCGTCGATCAGCGGCGCCTCGTAGCCCAGCGCCCAGAAGCGCTCGCCGTTCTTGCGGCGAAATTGCAGTTCAAAACCGTCTGCCGGCGCGTCGCCGGCCAAAACCCGGCTGTGCATCTCGATGGTGGCTTCCATGGCCTCCGGCGCCCAATAGGGCATGGGCGGCAGGCACCCGACCAATTCCTCCCCGGTCCAGCCCACCATGCGGCAGAACGCAGGGTTCACGTAGGTGATGCGGCCCTGCAGGTCGCGCGCCCGCATGCCGACAGTCAGCGAATCCTCCATGGCCTTGCGGAAGGCGTGCTCGGTCTTGAGCGCCTGCTCGGCCACCAGACGGCGGGCGAGGTGGCGGCGTACCGCCCAGAGTGACGAGGCCGCAAGCAGCGCCAGACCGAGGATGGCCGCCGCCAACACATTCCGGGCCAGATTGGTCTCGCTGGTATACACGGTGGCGACCACCGCCAACCCCTGCCCGGGCGGTTCCAGGCGGACCTGATGGCTGAGGCCAGGCTCTGCCAGTTGGACGTTGGTCTTGGCGCCCAGTGGGGTGCCGTTGGCGTCGACGATTTCGATCTTGTAGCGCTCGGCCACCCACCATGGCACGTGATGGGTCAGCACCGAATCGACGCTGACCACCCCCACCAACATGCCGACGAAGCGCTGGTTGCGGTAGATCGGCACATGGGCCTCGAACACATACCCCCGGCCTGGCACGGCGAAAGCCGGCGACCACGCCACCCGGCCAATAGATTTGGCCAGCGTGAAGGCGGCCCACCACGGCGCCGCCTCTGCCTGCACGAGATCCGTCTCCATGGGCGGCACCGACGCGGCCAGCCCCCCCTCGGCATCGCGCAGCAGCACCCGGTCGAACTCACCGCTGGCGCCGATCAGCGACCGCGCCTGGACCGGGAACAACTCGACCGGCAAGTCCGCACGCGCAATCTCTTCGCCCAGGCGTGAAAGCTTCTCCTCGCCGGTGGTCAGATGGAAATGGATATTCTGCTCAACCCAAAGGATGTCCTTGATCAAAGTGAAGCGGGCTTCCTCGACGTCGTTGCGGTGCAATAACCACAGCAGCACGCCAAGCAGCATGATGACCAAAGCCATGGCGACGACAGGGGTCGCCTGGAGGGTGGATCGGCCAGGAAGTCCGTTCAACATTGCCATGCTTACTCGGATTTTCGCGCGAAAGGACAGGGGTAAAGGGCTGGAAAGCTGAATATATCCAGTCTGTTACCCGGGTGTTCGGAAATCCACAATAGCCGAATAGGAGAAACTTTCGAACAATCCGCCGACAGAAGGCTTGCGTAATCTTTTCGGGAGGAAGAACACCATGAAATTCCGTACCCTCGTCGGCTGCGTGTTGGCCGGCGTCGTCGCCGCTGGCTCCGCCATGGCGCAGCAGGCCCAGCCCATCGTGATCAAGTTCAGCCACGTGGTGGCTGCCGACACGCCCAAGGGCAAGGCCGCTGAAATGTTCAAGAAGCTGGCCGAGGAGCGCACCAAGGGCGCCGTCAAGGTCGAGGTCTACGCCAATTCCTCGCTCTACAAGGACAAGGAAGAGCTCGAGGCCCTGCAGCTGGGCGCGGTCCAGATGCTGGCCCCCTCGCTCGCCAAGTTCGGCCCGCTCGGCGTCAAGGAGTTCGAGGTTTTCGACATTCCTTACATCTTCCCGTCCAAGGAAGTGCTGCGCTCGGTCACCGACGGCCCGATCGGCGCCTCGCTGCTGAAGAAGCTGGAGAACAAGGGCATCCGCGGCCTGGCGTACTGGGATAACGGCTTCAAGATCATGTCGGCCAACAAGCCGCTGAAGTCGCCCGCCGACATGAAGGGCCTGAAGATGCGCATCCAGTCGTCCAAGGTTCTGGACGCTGAAATGCGTGCGCTCGGCGCCCTGCCCCAGGTCATGGCGTTCTCCGAGGTCTATCAGGCGCTGCAGACCGGCGTCGTCGACGGCACCGAAAACCCGCCGTCGAACATGTACACCCAGAAGA
>JAEZFE010000440.1 GCA_023437865.1 Pseudomonadota bacterium
GCGTTGCGCCGCCTCGCGGCCCGCTGCCGCTACCCTCCCCCGGTCTCGCCGGCCTGCTGGAGCCACCTCGGGCCGCCCTGCCCGCCATCCGGCTGCCGCCCCCTGCCGGCGGCTCGCCGGTCATCGTGCTGCCGCCGCCCCCGTCAAACTCGCCCGATCCCCGGCCCCGTTGGCCGCTTCTCCTCGTGGTCTTGGCATTCATCCTGATGGCGTTCGCCCTTCTGGCCGCCTAGAACGAAGGAACCTTCGAGTGGCTCCGGCATTCATGGGGGAAGGCAGCCCATGGAGGGGTTTAATGAGGAAGGTCATTCCCGTCATGGCCGTACTGGCCATCGCCGCAGCGGCTCCGGCCCTGGCCCAGGAATACCGCTACCCGTCGGACAATTCCGCCACCACTGCAACGCCTCCCGAATCCGGCGCAATGCCGCAGTCGCGCGAGGAATGGGAGCGTGACCAGCAGGCGCGCACGCCGGAATCCTCCGAACAGGAGCACCCCGGCACCGTGGAAACCCTGCGCAATCGCAGCATGAGCTCACCCAATGTCGAGGGCGATGCGGTGCCGGATAACCCCGCCACCGGCGTGCCGGCGCCCGAGGGCAGGGGCAACCCCAAGTCGCTTGAGAGCGTACCGCGCCCCTGATCATGCCCGACCGAGCTGCGCAGCGGGCCGAAATCCGCGCGCAGAGGGACGCCCGGCGGAACCATCGCCGGTGGCGGGCATTGAAGGGCTTGGGGTGCCGCCGCCTTGGGCGACCCGGCCCCCATCAAGGACCCACACGCGGAGGAACATCATGAAGAAGGCAATGACCCTGGCCCTGCTGGGCGCCCTCGCCATTGGCCCGGCCTGGGCCGCAGGCATGGGACAGGAGCACAGCAGCGGCAGCAGCTGGCAGCAGGGCGGCCAGCAGAGCCCAAGCCGCTCGCAGCAATCATCGCGGATGGATCAGAACACTACCCGGCAGGTTCAGCAGCAATTGCAGCAGCAGGGCTACGACGTCGGACAGGTCGACGGCAAGTGGGGCAAGAAGTCCCAGCAAGCCCTGACCAATTTCCAGCGCGATCAGAACCTCACGCCCAGCGGGCGGCCCGACCCGCAGACCATGGCCGCCTTGGGCATGGACAGCGGCGCCAGCCAGCAGGCCCAGACCCCGAACGAGCGCTCGCGCTCGCAGGGCCGGGGCGGCATGCAGGACGCGCCCCAGGACTGATCCGGGCCACCGGGCGGGCCAAGACAGGCCCGCCCCATCCTCGACGCCGCGCCCCCATGGGCGGCCAGCGGACCACTCTCGCGTTTCACCCGGAGGTGATCATGAAGACGTCCACCCTCGCTCTCCTCGCGCTGGGCGCTTTGGCGACCGTTCCGGCCTGGGCTCAGCAGGCCTCGACCACCCGCAGCACCACGACAACGACAACCACCAGCCAGAGCTATCCGCCCAGCAGCGCCACCACATCCGGAGCGGCCACTTGGCGTGCCCCGGGCGAACCGGCCGGCGCCGCCCAGACCACCCAGGCCTACGTGCCCAACCGCGATGTGGTTTCCGCTGTCGAACAGCGATTGCAGCAGCTTGGCTATAACGTCAGCCCCGACGGCCAGTACGACGCTAATTTGCGCAACAACGTGCTGCTGTTCCAATCCGACCACGGCTTGCGCCCCACCGGTGACGTGGACCTGTCCACCATCGGCGCGCTGGGCATCAACGTCCAGCCGGTCGGCACCTCGGTGGCCATGGCGCCGGCAGTCGTGACCGAAGAGGTGGCGGTATTACCGCCCGGCTATGAGTTTCCGCTCGAACGCACCGAATACATGAGCGCGCCGCAAGTCATGCGGCAATCGGAACCGCTGGAAACCACCAACGGCCTGGAACTGTCGAACCAGGAACTGAGCGCCCTGCCGGTGGGCGAACATCCGTCGGCGTTCCCCCCGGGCTTCCCGATCCAGGACATTATCGATTTCGATTGACGGTGCGTTCGTTGTTCCTCCCTGCCGTCACCGGCGGGAGGGAGGAACAGTCCTACGTTCGGTAGTTCAGCACGCTGCCGGTGCGCACACCGCCGGGCGTGGTGATCCGCATATAGGCCTCATAGACGCCGATGCCCCGCAGCACGGCCGAGAGGAACACCCGTTCCGACCCCGCCAGCTCCCCCGCCTCCTCCACCGTTTCCGCCATGAAGACGGGACGCAGGGGCATGATGAAGAACGGACGGTCGCGGTTCTGCGGATTGGATTCGCCATCGGCGTCGAACTGGGTTTCCTCGTCATAGCGCCACAGTTTGTTGTCGCTGATGCCGACCTGCGCGGAAAAGCCCACTTCCTCCAACGGATCGCGCGACGAAGCGACGTTGCGGCCACCCGAGGCAGGGCGAGCGGTCGCCGCCGCCACCATGCTGGGCGCTGCATTCGCCGAAACTTTGCTCGCGTTCAGGGCCATCGCCAGTTTTCACCCACTATCGCACTAAACTATAATAGAAGGCGGCGTCGCCCAAATCCAGCGAAAACCTAAAAATTTGTCACCAAACGTCCGATTTCCTGTGCATTACAACCGACGCTGCTTTGCACGGAAGTAATAGGCGGAAAGAACTCTGCCAGTAATTACGGCGTTCTAGCCGTGACGCGATCCGCCGCAGGCCGTCCACCGCCGATAGAATTCGCAGTTGCGGAAATATCATGCAACAGGGGCGTGCATGGGTTTATAGTTGGCCGGATCGCCGCTCGACGGGGGAGACCATGACAGATTTGTCCCGGCGAAACGCCGCCTCACAGCAACCGGCGCCGGTCGGCCAATGCCTGCCCGACGGCCCCGATGAGCCAAGAGGCGACGCATTCACCCCCCCTTTCCCCATCTTCACCGAATCCACCGACCGCCTGATGCACGCGTTGCAGGGCCGGTTCACCCTGGGGCTGTCACCGGCCTCGCTGAGCTTGGCTTATATGGATTGGCTGATCCACTTGGCCAACAGCCCAGGCAAGACGGTGGAACTGACACAGAACGCCGCCGCCAAGGCGCTGCCGCTTGCCCGCTATGCCGTCGATTCGGCGCTGGGCCGCAGCCATGCCGATCCATTCGCCCCGCTGGCCCAGGACTCGCGCTTTGCCAGTCCGGAATGGCAGGCTTTCCCCTACAACGCCCTGTCTCAGGGCTTCCTTTACACCGAACAATGGTGGCATTACGCCACCACGGGCGTGCGCGGTGTCGGGCGTCATCACCAGCAGGTGGTCGAATTCGCTGCCCGGCAAGCGTTGGATATGCTGGCGCCCAGTAATTTTCCCTGGTTGAACCCCGACGTACTGAAGGCCACCATCGAGCAGCAGGGCGCCAATCTGGCCCGTGGATGGCGCAATCTGTGCGGCGACCTGGCGCGTTTGGCCGCCGGTCGCGCCGTGCCGGCGGACGAGAGCTACCGGGTCGGCCACGGCGTCGCCTGCACACCCGGCAAGGTGGTTGCGCGCACCGCCTTGATGGAGCTGATCCAATATTCTCCCACCACGCCACAGGTGCATGCCGAGCCAATCCTGATCGTGCCGGCCTGGATCATGAAGTACTACATCCTGGACCTATCGCCGGCCAATTCCCTGGTGCGCTGGCTGGTCGACCAGGGTCACACCGTCTTCATAATCTCGTGGAAGAACCCCGGCCACGCCGAACGCGACATGGGCATGGCCGAGTACCGCCGACTGGGCATCATGGCCGCGCTGGACACCATCAACGCGATCGTGCCCGGCCGCAAGGTTCATGCCGCCGGTTACTGCCTGGGAGGCACGCTGCTCTCCATCACCGCCGCCGCCATGGCCCGCGACGGTGACGACCGCCTGGCCTCGGTCACCCTACTTGCCGCGCAGACCGATTTCGAGGAAGCCGGCGAGACCATGCTGTTCATCGATGAAAGCCAGGTCGCCTATCTGGAAGACATCATGTGGGACCAGGGTTACCTAGACACCAAGCAGATGGCCGGCGCCTTCCAGATGCTGCGGTCCAACGACCTGATCTGGTCACGCATGGTGCGCCAATACTTCCTGGGCGAAAGCGAGCACGCCAACGACCTGATGGCCTGGAACGCCGACGCCACCCGCATGCCCTGCAAGATGCACAGCGAGTATCTGCGCCGCCTGTTCCTCGACAACCTGCTGGCCAAGGGGCAATACCAAGTGGAGGGCCGGCCCATCGCGCTGACCGATATCCGCGCCCCGATCTGCGCCGTGGGAACCACCAAGGATCACGTGGCGCCGTGGAAATCGGTCTACAAGATCGGCATCCTGACCGACACCGAAGTCACCTTCATCCTGTGCAGCGGCGGCCACAATGCCGGGATCGTGTCGGAGCCCGGTCACAAGCATCGCTCCTACCAGATCGCCACCCGCACCGATTCCGACAGATACATCGCCCCCGATGCCTGGGCTGCCACCACACCGCGCCACGAGGGCTCGTGGTGGGAGCCGTGGCAGGCCTGGCTGGCCGCTCATTCCTCGGGCCCCTGCGAGCCCCCCGCCATGGGGCCGGCACTGGCCGACGCGCCGGGCACTTATGTCCTGATGCCGTGAACGCCCCGTTAACCATTGCCGTGGCTTAATATGGCCCGATTTTACCCATGAGGGGCCCATGAGCAGCGACGATACCATGGTCGGCGACAAGCCGAGCGACGCCGTCTATGACGTTTCCGTCGAGTGCTACGCCGTGCTGGGCACCGCTGACCTGCCCATCGCCCAGCTGCTGAAACTGGGTCGCGGCGCCGTGGTCGAACTGGACCGCAAGGTCAACGACCCGGTCGATCTCTATGTCAACCGCAAGAAGATCGCCAAGGCCGAAGTGGTGGTGGTCGAGGATCACCTTGCGGTGACCATTACCGAAGTGCTCAAGCGCGCTGCCGATTAAGACGTCTTCGGCTCGCCGTTTGGATGCAGCCCCTCCAGCCTTGTCCCAGAGTTTGGATGGCTTGACCACGGCGTACAACCGGCTAGGCTATCGGCCCGCTTGAACCGCCACGGAACCCGCCTCCCATGAAGTTCTTCATCGACACCGCCGAAGTCGCCGAGATCAAGGCCCTGGCCGATACCGGCCTGGTGGACGGCGTGACCACCAATCCGTCGCTGATCGCCAAGTCGGGCCGCAAAATTCTCGATGTCATCGCCGAGATTTGCGACATCATCCCCGGCCCGATTTCCGCCGAGGTGGCGGCCACCGATTACGAGACCATGCTGGCCGAAGGCAAGAAGCTGGCCGCGCTGCGCCCCAACGTGGCGGTCAAGGTGCCCTTGACGCCCGACGGCCTGAAGGTGTGCAAGGTGCTGTCGGATGCCGGCACCATGGTCAACGTCACCCTGTGCTTCTCGGCCAATCAGGCCATCCTGGCCGCCAAGGCCGGCGCCGCCTTCATCTCGCCCTTCGTCGGCCGCCTCGACGACATCGGCCAGGACGGCATGCAGCTGATCGCCGATATCTGCGAGATATACGCCCAATACCCCGACTTCACCACCGACGTGCTGGTGGCTTCGGTGCGCAACCCCATCCACGTGACCAACGCCGCCCGCCTGGGCGCCCACGTGGTCACCATGCCGGCGGCGGTGCTCAAGCAGATGTACCAGCACCCGCTGACCGACAAGGGCCTGGCCGCCTTCACCGCCGATTGGGCGAAGACCGGCCAAAGCATCCTCTAGCCACGCGGCGCCATCAGCTTGACGATCCAGGCGGTTCCCGCCTGGTTCGTCACGGTGACCGCGTCCACCACCGCCGCCACCTTGTCGATCAGCGGCCACACCCGCTCATTTCGCGGCGTCCGGTGGATCGAGACGATGAAGCGGCCGTTCGGTGTTGCGAGCGCCCGCGCATAATCGGCCAGCACCTGTGCCGGATCATCCAGGTAATACAGGCATTCATTGAACACGATGGCGTCGAACCTGCCATCGGGTTGGAACACCGCTGCATCGCCGGTCACGAAGCGGGTACGCCTGTCACCATGGGCGGCCTGAGCGGCGCTCACCGCCTCGGCAGAGAAGTCCACCCCCAGATAGGCGGCGTAATCCAGCGGTTTCAGCCGTTCGGCAAGCACGCCCTGGCCGCACCCCACATCGAGCACGCTCTTGACCTCCAGCCACTGGCAATACCCGGTGATGATGCTGTAGCGCGATAGTTCAGCCACGCCCTCGAGGAATGCCCACTCTCCCGTCCGGAATTGTTCTTCGAACTCGGCGCGCCGGTCTTGCTTCGAGAACAACTGACGGAAGAAGCTGGTGTGCATGGCAGATACCCATAGGACGCGTGAGGACATCCCAATTTGGGTGCGCACAAAGCAAGAAGAAAGGGGCAGCGGCCTTTCGGCCACCGCCCCTTTCCCGCATCAGCCCCCTGACGCGAAGGCCTGGACTTTAGCCCAGCCCTACCGGGACACAAGCGCAAACTCGCCGGAGGGAAAATTATTGCATTTGCAATGTTCAGCGCCCTCGGCGGGCAAAATCATTTCAATTAACGGTCGATAATTGAAATTGCAATAGTCAAATACGCCCTAGCCCGCCGCGCGCTTCGCATTACCCCATCGTCGCCCGTCCGCCCTACCGTTGAAGGATCACTGGCCTAACCAGACGTGAGGGATTGGGATGTACCGGGACCGGATCGGCTTGAAGTCGCTGTGGGGCAAGGTGGTCGGCGCCGAGGAAGCCGCATTGTTGATCCAGGACGGCATGACCGTGGGCATGAGCGGCTTCACCCGCTCGGGTGACGCCAAGGTGGTGCCCATGGCGCTGGCCGAACGCGCTTCCGAGGCGCCGATGAAGATCACGCTGCTGACCGGCGCGTCCCTGGGTTCGGACATCGACAAGACCCTGGCCGAGGCCAAGGTGCTGTCGCGCCGCATCCCCTTCCAGGCCGACCCCGTGCTGCGCAAGGCCATCAACGCCGGCGAGGTGATGTTCGTCGACCAGCACCTGTCCGAGACCGTCGAAATGTTGCGTTCGCGCCAGCTTCCCCCGGTGGACGTGGCGGTGATCGAGGCGGTCGCCATCACCGGCGATGGCGGTATCATCCCCACCAGCTCGATTGGCAATTCGGCCACTTTCGCGCTGCTGGCCGAGAAGATCATTGTCGAGATCAACATCCATCAGAGCCTGGATCTGGTGGGCCTGCACGACGTCTACATCCCGACCCGCCGCCCGCACCGCGAGGCCATCCCGCTGGTCAACCCGCAGGACCGCATCGGCCTGCCCTATATCCCGGTCGATCCGTCGCGCATCGCCGCCATCGTCATCACCGAGAAGATGGACAGCTTCGCCACCATCACCCCGCCCGACGAGGACACCAGCGCCATCGCCGCCCATCTGGTGGAGTTCTTCCGCCATGAGGTCAAGCTGGGCCGGCTGTCCACCAGCCTGCAGCCGCTGCAGGCCGGCATTGGGTCCATCGCCAACGCGGTGCTGCACGGCTTCATCGACAGCCCGTTCCAGAACCTGAAAATGTATTCCGAGGTCCTGCAGGATTCGACGTTCGAGCTGTTCGATGCCGGCAAGCTGACCTTCGCCTCGGGCTCGGCCCTATCGCTGTCCGAGCCCTGCGCCCGCCGGTTCTTCGGCGACGTCAAGCGCTACAAGGACCGCCTGGTGCTGCGCCCGCAGGAAATCTCGAACCACCCCGAGGTCATCCGCCGCCTGGGCCTGATCGGCATCAACACTGCGCTGGAAGCCGATATCTACGGCAACGTCAACTCGACCCACGTCAACGGCACCCATATGATGAACGGCATCGGCGGCTCCGGCGATTTCGCCCGCAACTGCTACCTGTCGGTGTTCGTCACCAAGTCGGTGGCCAAGGGCGGCAAGCTCAGCTCCATCGTTCCCATGGTCACCCATGTGGACCATTGCGAGCACGACGTCGACCTGATCGTCACCGAGCAGGGCCTGGCCGATCTGCGCGGTCTGGCCCCGCGCGAGCGCGCCAAACTGGTGGTGCAGAACTGCGTCCATCCCGCCTACAAGGACATGATGCTGGACTACGTGGCCGAGGCCAATGCGCGCGGCGGGCACACTCCGCACGTGCTGGAAAAGGCGTTTTCGTGGCACCTGGCCGCCCAGACCACCGGCGACATGCGCAATGCCGCCGGCCTCGCCAAGGCTGCCGAGTGAGACTAGGTACGAAGGAGAGCGCCCACGCTCTCCTTCGTCAGCGCCGAGCCCTCCTGCGCCACCTTGGCGGCGCCCCAGCACACCGCCTCGCTCAGCGCCGCCCGCATGTCCTTGCCGCCCGCCAGCGCATGGCACAGACCGGCGGCGAAGGTGTCGCCGGCTCCGGTGCTGTCCACCGGCTGGACCGGCAACGCCGGGATGGCCATCCGCTCCGGCCCGAAGGCCTCGCAGCCCTGGGCACCGCGCGTCAGCACCATCCATTCCAACGTGTTCCCCGCCACCCGGCGCGCCAGAGCATGCGGGTCGGCCAGGGCTTGCGCCTCGAAATCCGAGGCGGAGGCCACCACCACATGGGCGGGAAAGATGCCATCGGCGACGGGGGGAATATGGGCGACAACCGGACAGCGGCGTGCCGTCTCGGCCAGCAGCGGTGCCAATGCGGTGGAGCGCGAGCGCACATAGACCAGATCGGCGGGAATATCCAGTAACCGGCCCGGCGGTGCAGCCTCCTGCGCGCGGCCCAGATTGACGATGGTGCGCTCACCATCGGGGTCCACCAGCACGATGGACCGGGTCGAGCGGCCGGGCACGCGCACCATGGCTGAAATGTCGATGCCGGCCTCGGCCAGTTTGGTCAATTGCCAGGCTCCGGCCTCGTCCTCACCCACGGCGGCGACCAGGGTGACATGATGACCGGCGGCGGCCAGGGCGACCGCCGTGTTGGCGCCCCCTCCCCCCAGGCGCACCGGCCCGGGCACACCGTTCAGGTGACCACCCTCGCGGCAACGCTCGGCCAGACGCACCACCTCGTCCGAGGCGACACCTCCCACTACGACGATGCGCGCCATCCATCCCTCCATTCAACGCCCAAAGGGTAGCGAACGGCACGCGGCGGGGAAACTACTTCATCCGGCCTTGCCCGCGATAGGTCTCCGGGGCAGGTCATGCGGGAACCGCCTCTGCCTCCAATGGGTTCCCCGCGCGGGAACCGGGCGGGCCGGCGGGCTGTTTGTCGGAGGTCCCTTGAGAAGGCTTTGACCCGCATGACCACCCCGTTGCGACAGGCGTCGGGCGCCGCGCCGCCAGAAGCCGAGGATTTTTATGCCGAATGTCTGCAGGAGCTGAAGCGGTCGGGCATCCCCTTCCTGCTGGGCGGCACCTATGCGGTGTCGGCCTATACCGGCATCAGCCGCCAGACCAAGGACGTCGACGTGTTCTGCCGCGCCGGCGACTATCCGCGCATCCTCAACCATATGGCCCGCGCCGGTTACGACACCCAGGTCGAGGACGCTCGCTGGCTGGCCAAGATCATGCGCGGGCCACTATTCTGCGACGTCATCTTCAACTCGACCATCGCCATCAACCCGGTCACCGAGACGTGGTTCAACGAGGCCCACTCGGCTAGCGTGTGCGGCATCGACGTGTTGATGATCCCGCCCACCGAGTTGATCTGGGCCAAGGCCTTCGTCCAGGACCGCTACAAATATGACGGTGCCGACGTGGCCCATCTGATCCTGCGTCTGCACAAGCACGTGGACTGGCGCCGGCTGCTGACACATTTCGAACAGTATTGGGAAGTGCTGCTGATGCACGTCATCAACTTCCGCTTCATTTACCCGACCGAGCGCGAATGCGTGCCGCGCTGGCTGCTGGACGAATTGATGGACAGACTGGAGAACCACGCCAACATGCCGGTGCCGCACATCCAGGTGTGCCGGGGGCGGCTGTTCTCGCGCCAGGATTATGCGATCGACGTCGCCGAATGGGGCTTCGCCGACGTGGTCGGAGAGGGAACCCGGAGGACATGAGCGACCAAGGCAAGCCGGTGGTGGTGGCCGGCCTGGGGGATCTGCACGTGGCCGAGCGCGCGGTGCACCCCTATCGCGATATGTTCCAGGACATCGCCGAACGCGCTGATGTGCTGGCGCTGTGCGGCGACCTCACCAACCTGGGCAAGCCCCACGAGGCGGAGATCCTGGCCGAGGATCTGCGTTCGTGCCGCATCCCGGTGGTGGCCGTCCTGGGCAACCATGATTTGGAGTCCGGCCATGGTGCGGAGGTCCGCAACATCCTGTGCCAAGCCGGGGTGAAATTTCTGGACGAGGAAACCCACGAAGTGCGCGGCGTCGGCTTTGCCGGGGTCAAGGGCTTCGCCGGCGGCTTCGGCGCCCGCATGCTGTCGCCGTTCGGCGAGGGCGCCATCAAGGAGTTCGTGCGTGAGGCGGTCAACGAGGCGTTTCATCTGGAGAACGCCCTGCACAGCCTGGCTCAGGAGACCGAACGGCTGGTGGTGGTGCTGCACTACGCCCCGGTCGCCGACACCGTGGCCGGCGAGCCGCCTGAGATTTGGCCGTTCCTGGGATCGAGCCGGCTGGCCGAAACCATCGACCGTTTCCCGGTGCGCGCCGTCTTCCACGGCCACGCCCACCACGGAACCTTCACCGGCAAGACCCGCACCGGCGTACCGGTCTACAACTGCGCCATCCCGGTGGTGAAGGATACCGGGCTGCCCTACGCCCTGGTCGAGGTGTAGGGAACCTGGGCCTGCTCCTATGGGTTCCTTCCTCAACGGCTTCCACCCCATTAGGAGGGACGCGATATGCAGGTCCGCGAGATCATGACCACCCCGGCCAATGTGGTCGATCCCAGCTGTTCGGTTAAGGTTTTGGCCGAAAAAATGCGCACTGAAGACGTAGGCGCGCTGCCTATCTGCGATGGCGACCGCATCCTTGGCATGGTGACCGACCGCGACATCGTCACCCGCGCGGTCGCCATGGACAAGCCGCTGTCGCAATGCTCGGCCAAGGACGTGATGAGTTCCGACGTCACCTATGTCACGGAGGATGACGATATCGACAAGGCCGAGCAGTTGATGAGCCAGAAGC
>JAEZFE010000441.1 GCA_023437865.1 Pseudomonadota bacterium
GCTCTGGGGTGGATGGGCTGTCGGCCATGGCGATGGTGCAGGAAAGCTTCGGCCTGCGCTGGCTGCGGCCCCTGCTGGACGTGCCGCGCGCCCGCATGGCCGAAACCCTGGCCGCCATGGGGCAGGACTGGGTGGACGATCCGTCCAATGCGAATACCGCCTTCGCGCGCGTCCGCCTGCGCATGCTGTTGCCCGAGCTTGCCGCCGAGGGGTTGAGTCCTGAGCGCCTGGGTGCCACCGCGCGCCGGATGGGGCGCGTTCGGGCCGCGCTGGAGCAGGCGGTGGCCGAGGTCGCGGCGCGCTTCGTCAGCGCCCATCCCGCCGGGTTTGCTTTGGTTGAGCCCCGGGCTTTCAGCCACCCGCCGGAAGAGGTGTCGCTGCGCCTGCTGACCCGCCTGCTGACCAGTGTGGGGGGGGCGGCTTATGCCCCCCGGCAGGAACGCACCGAGCGTCTGTTCGCCTCCCTGAATGAAGGCCTGTCCGGCCCCGCCACCTTGGCGGGGTGCCGCATCGCGCCATTTGGCGGGGGCATCTTATTCAGCCGGGAGGCTGCGCGCATGGCCCCCCCCATTGCGCTATCGCCCGGAAGCGAGGTGATGTGGGACAACCGCTTCCGCCTGCGCGTGGCCGATGACGCGCCCAAAGGCCTTGTTCTTGGCCCGCTTGGCGTTACCGGCTGGCGCAAGGTCGAGGCCGCGTTCCGGCCGGCGCGCCTGCCGGCGATCCCGCCTCCGGTGCGTCCGACTTTGCCTACGCTCTACGTCGATGATCTTATTTCCGCATTGCCCCACGTGGGCTATAACCGAACTTCGGCAGCCGGCCGCGCGCTTCAGTGGATCGTTGCGGCGCCGTCCAACCCACTGACGGTGGCGGGCCATCGCCTTGTGTAAGGCGGGGCCGTCATTATCTCTAGGGGAACCGTATTTCGGCGAAGCAGGGCGTCTCCCTTCGGGGGAAGCCGCGCCAAACGAGGAAGGGCCTGACCTTGAACTTCAGCAAGAACCTGGCGCTGTGGATCATCATCGCCCTGCTGCTGGTGATGCTATTCAATCTGTTCCAGACGTCGTCGCCCCAGCGCGGGGTGAACCAGACCGCGTTCTCGGACTTCATGTCCGAGGTCGATCGTGGCCAGGTGGCCGACGTCACCATCCAGGGCTACACGGTGACCGGCCATTATTCCGACGGCCGCCCGTTCTCGACCTATCTGCCGCCCGAGGCGAACATCACCCCGAAGCTGCGTGAGTCGGGCGTGCGCATCTCGGCGGTGCCGCCGGCCGACGACCAGCCGACGCTGTGGGGCGTACTGGTGTCGTGGTTCCCCATGCTGCTGCTGATCGGCGTGTGGATCTTCTTCATGCGCCAGATGCAATCCGGCGGCGGCAAGGCCATGGGCTTCGGCAAGAGCCGCGCGCGCCTGCTGACCGAGAAGACTGGCCGCGTCACCTTCGAGGACGTCGCCGGCATCGACGAGGCCAAGGGCGAGCTGGAGGAGATCGTCGAGTTCCTCAAGGACCCGCAGAAGTTCCAGCGCCTGGGCGGCAAGATTCCCAAGGGTTGCCTGCTGGTCGGCCCGCCCGGCACCGGTAAGACGCTGCTGGCCCGCGCCATCGCCGGCGAAGCCAACGTGCCGTTCTTCACCATCTCGGGCTCGGACTTCGTGGAAATGTTCGTGGGTGTCGGCGCCAGCCGCGTGCGCGACATGTTCGAGCAGGGCAAGAAGAACGCCCCGTGCATCATCTTCATCGACGAGATCGACGCCGTCGGCCGCCATCGCGGCGCCGGCCTGGGCGGCGGCAACGACGAGCGCGAGCAGACCCTGAACCAGCTGCTGGTCGAGATGGACGGCTTCGAATCCAACGAAGGCGTCATTCTGATCGCGGCCACCAACCGCCCCGACGTGCTGGACCCGGCGCTGTTGCGTCCCGGCCGCTTCGACCGCCAGGTGGTGGTGCCCAACCCGGATATCCTGGGCCGCGAGAAGATCCTCAAGGTCCACATGCGCAAGGTTCCGCTGGCCCCCGATGTGGAGCCCAAGATCATCGCGCGTGGTACCCCGGGGTTCTCGGGTGCCGATCTTGCCAACCTGGTCAACGAGGCCGCCCTGCTGGCCGCCCGCGCCGGCAAGCGCGTGGTAACCATGGCCGAGTTCGAGGCTGCCAAGGACAAGGTGATGATGGGCGCCGAGCGCCGTTCCATGGTCATGAGCGAGGAGGAGAAGCGCCTCACCGCCTACCATGAGGCCGGCCATGCGGTGGTCATGATGCACGTGCCCGGCCACGAGCCGCTGCACAAGGTCACCATCATTCCGCGTGGCCGTGCGCTGGGCGTGACCATGGCGTTGCCCGAGCGCGACCGTCTGTCGCACTCGCTCGGCCAGCTCAAGGCGCTGATCGCCAGCTTCTTCGGCGGCCGCGTCGCCGAGGAGATGATCTTCGGCGCCGATGCGGTGACCACCGGCGCGTCCAACGACATCCAGCGCGCCACCGATCTGGCCCGCAAGATGGTGACCGAGTTCGGTTTCTCGGAGAAGCTTGGCCCGCTGCGTTACTCGGACAACCAGGAAGAGGTCTTCCTGGGCCATTCGGTGACCCAGCATAAGAACGTCTCCGATGCCACCGCCAGCCTGATCGACGCCGAGGTTCGCCGTTTCGTGGAAATGGGCGAGCAGACCGCGCGCAAGATCCTGACCGACCACATCGACGAGCTGGAGGCCATCGCCAAGGGCCTGCTGGAATACGAAACCCTGTCGCGCGACGACATCGACACCCTGATCAAGGGCGAGCCGTTGGTGCGTGACGGCGGGTATTCCCGCCCCAAGGACGCGCCGCGCCGCTCCTCGGTGCCGACGTCCGGCCCCGGCAAGGAAACCGGCGGCTTCGGTGCCGACCCGGAACCGGCTCCCGGCCAGTAAGCTCTGTGAAAAGAGAACCCCTCGCTCCCATGAGCGAGGGGTTTTTTCTTGCCTTGGCGGGGCCGTCCACTTACCTCGTCATACCCGGATTTCGAATGGGATGATTCAATGATTGCCTCCGCCTACCGCCGTACCCCCGGCCTGCCTCGCGGCCTCGACTGGAGCGGCGACCTCTCGGCCAAGCTCTATCTGCTGCCCACCGGCTTAGTGGCGGGCGAGCAGGCGGCGGCGGCGATCACCTCGGGCAATGGCTGGCCGGTGGCGGAAGGGGCGCTGGCCTTTACCGCCGGCGCGGTGATTCTGCGCGATGGCGCCACCGCCTGGGTCTCGATGGCGTCTTACGCCGAACTGGTGGATTGGTCCGAGGGCGAGGGCGAGGAAGTGGCCCGCCAGTTGGGCCGGCTGGTGCGCCGCATCGGTGCCCGGCGCGAACCCTGGGCTGGCCTCGATATGGGCCGGCCTCACATCATGGGCATCGTCAACACTACGCCCGACAGTTTCTCGGATGGCGGCGTGAATCTGGATCCGCAGGCCGCTATCGACCATGCCATGGCAATGGTGGCGGCGGGCGCGACCATCATCGATGTGGGGGGAGAATCCACCCGCCCCGGTGCCGCCCCGGTGCCCCGTGACGAGGAACGTGCGAGGGTGCTGCCGGTGATCCGCGCCTTGGCCGAACGGGGCGTGGTGGTGTCGATCGATACCCGCCATGCCCAGGTGATGGGGCCAGCGGTGGAGGCGGGCGCCAGGATCATCAACGACGTCACCGCGCTGGAAAGCCCTGGCGCGCTGGAGGTGGCCGCGCGCACCGGCGCCGCCATCTGCCTGATGCACATGCAGGGTGAGCCCCAGACCATGCAGGCCGACCCGCATTACGCCTGCGCGCCGCTCGACGTCTACGATTATCTGGCCGCACGGATCGAGGCGTGCGAGGCGGTGGGGATTTCGCGTGGGCGAATTTGCACCGATCCAGGCATCGGTTTCGGCAAGAATATGGACCACAACGCCCAGCTCTTTGCCTCACTGGCGCTCTACCACGGTCTGGGCTGCCCCATCCTGCTGGGGGC
>JAEZFE010000446.1 GCA_023437865.1 Pseudomonadota bacterium
TCGATGCGCTTGGCGATGGCGATTTCGCCCTCGCGGCTCAGCAGCTCGACCGAGCCCATCTCGCGCAGATACATGCGCACGGGGTCGTCGGTGCGGCCCAAGTCTTCCTCGTCGACGTTGCCGCCGCCCGAATAGCCCTCGGATTCCTCTTCGCCCTCGGCCTCGGCGGGCGAGGCGTCCTCGCCTTCCTCGCTCTCGACGACGTTGATGCCGAGCTCGCTCAACATGGCCATGGTGTCTTCGATCTGCTCGGACGACACCTCGTCGGGCGGCAGGGCGGCGTTCAGCTCGTCATAGGTGACGTAGCCGCGCTCCTTGCCGCGCGCGACCATCTTCTTGACGGCAACGCCAAGGGTATCGAGCAGCGGACCGTCCAGATTCTCGTCCTGGCTCTCATTCACTTCCGCTGTGTTCTGGGATTTGGTCGCCATTAAACCACCGCTCCTAGGATCCTGCCTGAGCCCGCGCCCGCTCGCTCCCCCCGGGGAGACGGGCCGCTGACCACCCTTGACACAAAAACGTTTCACCCGACGAAACGGACCTTAGGGCACCGTCATACGCCGTGGCGTTCATCATCCTCGTCCAGCCCTCGCCCCCGGGTGTTTATCAGGGCGGCGAGGTAATTGAAATTCGCTTCCGACGGTTCCCGCGCGAACGTCTCGACTGCGTGCCCGACGTCGGCCTGCAATTCTTTACGCGTATAGAGTGTGAAGATGTGTTCCCAAAGCGACCTGGCCTCATGGACCGCGTCGGGCCGGGCGATCTTGCAAGCATTCGCGTCCAGCAGGGAGTCCAACACTCGGGAGAACCCGTCCGACCTCAGATGGCCCTGCAACGCCTCCGAGTCAAGGTCGCGGGCAATATCGAGGTGCTTTAGAATCCCCCGTCTGAGGTTGTCAAGCGCGGATTCGGCGAGGGTGATCTCTCCCAGCCGCTCGGCGACCTCTTCGACCAGGGGCGGATGGACCAGCAGAATGGTCAGGAGCAGCCGTTCGTGGCGGGTCTGCGGCGAGGCTGGCGGCGGCGGCCGGCTGACGCCGGGCAGGCGGCCATCCGGTCCGCGCATGGGCGGATCACCAGGGCGGCGCTTGATCTCATAGCGCTTGCCGCCACCGCCTTGCGGCCCGCTCCATTGCGGCCGGGGCGGGCGGAAAGCGCTTTTCATGCGCTCGCGGAAGGTGTTGAGGTATTGCCAGCGCACCGTCTCGTCGGTGATGCCGAACGCCTTGTCCTTCAGCTCGGTCTCCAGCGCGGCTCGGCGCTCGGGGGTGTCGAGCGGGCGGCCCTCGGTGGCCAGCTTCCAGGTTACCTCGAACAGCGGCTCGGCGGCGTCCAGCACCGCCTGCATGGCCGCCGGACCTTGCGCCTTGATCAGCGAGTCCGGGTCTTCGGGGTGGGGCAGTACGGCGAAGCGCAGCGATTTTCCCGGCTTCAGGATGGGCAGGCCACGCTCGGCGGCGCGCGCCATGGCGCGTTGGCCGGCGGAATCGCCGTCGAAGCACAGGATGGGCTCGTCGGCCAGCCGCAACATCTCCTCGATCTGCTGTTCGGTCAGCGCGGTGCCGAGCGGCGCGACCGCATAATCGAAGCCGGCCTGGTGCAGGGCGATGACGTCCATATAGCCCTCGACCGCCAGCGCCACGTTCCTGTCGCGCGCGCTTTCGCGGGCATGGGCTAGGCCGTAGAGCATGCTGCCCTTGTGGAACAGCGGTGTATCGGGGGAATTGAGGTATTTGGGCTGGCCGTCGCCCAGGGTGCGGGCGCCGAACGCTACCACCCGCCCGCGGCGGTCGGTGACCGGGAAGGTGACGCGGCCGCGGAAGAAGTCGAAGCTGGCCCCGCCGTTGTCGGGCTTCTTGAGCAGGCCGGCCTCGATCAGCATGCCCTCGGGCATTGCCTCGCTCATCACCGCCTTCTTCAGCGCCTCACGCGAGTCTGGCGCCCAGCCCAGGCGGAAGCGAGCGATAGTATCGTCGCTCAGGCCGCGTTCGCGCAGATAGGCCAAGCCCTCGCGTCCGGCGGCGCTGCGCAACTGGTTTTCGAAGAAGCGGCAGGCCGCCTCCATGGCATCATGCAGGCTGGCGCGCCGGGCTTCGCGCTTACGTTCTTCCGGCGTCGCCTTGGGCACATCCAGGCCCAGCTCCGACGCCAGCTTCTCCACCGCCTCGGTGAACGAGAGGTGGTTGGCGCGCATCTCGAAGCCGATGGCGTCACCATGGGCGCCGCAGCCGAAGCAGTGAAAGAAGCCCTTGTCCTCGTTGACCGTGAAGCTGGGCGACTTTTCGTTATGGAATGGGCACAGGCCGGAATGTTCCCGCCCCTTCTTGACGAGCTTGACCCGCCGGCCGACGATGCCGGCCAGGCCTACACGATTTCGAAGCTCGTCAAGAAACTCGGGCGGGAATGCCACGGACAGGAGGGGAGGGTCAGCCCCCCAGCTCCTTCTTGGTGGCGGCGCTGCCCTTGGTGAAGTCCATCTGCCCGGCGTAGCGCTCCTTCAGCGCGGCCATGACTCGGCCCATGTCCTTGATGCCGCCGGCGCCCAATTCGGCGATGACCGCCTTGACGGCGACCAGGGTCTCGGCCTCGTCCATCTGCTTAGGCAGGAAGGTCTCGATGATGGCGATCTCCTCCTGCTCCTGCTGGGCCAGCTCCAGGCGGCCGCCCTGCTCATAGAGCGAGATGGATTCGCGGCGCTGCTTGATCATGGATTGCAGCATCGACAGAATCTCGTCGTCGCCGATACCATCCATGACATTGCGCGAGCGTGCGGCGATGTCGCGATCCTTGAGCGCGGCCAGGATCAGGCGCACGGTCGAAACCATGCGGGCTTCCTTGGCCAGCATGGCGGATTTCAGTTTGTCATTGAGCTGCTGGCGCAGCATGGGGCCTCCCCTGTGTTGCGCGATCATTCCCGCCGTATGGAAAGGAGTGAGCCTACTCGAAAACGGCGCCGAAGGCAAAGACTCTCTTGTGCGCTAATGGGTTGAAAAACCACAATTTTCACAAGTGCGGGTCCGTGCTTGACAGGGTGCGTGGATTTCTATAGAAGGCGCGAAATTTACC
>JAEZFE010000466.1 GCA_023437865.1 Pseudomonadota bacterium
GATCGTCGGCGGATAATTCGGCACCATAGGCACCGGCCATGTCCACGTCGCTGACGCCGCTGTCCCACAACCCGCCCTTGACCAGGATGGCGGCGTCGGGATCACGGGCATCGGCGCCCACGGCAGCAGTGGAGGCGAGGCAAACGGCGGTGGCTGCGGCGGCAGCAAGGATCAGGCGGCGCATGATCATCCTCCTTCGGATGGGGCGCTCATCCTGATGATATGCCCACGGACACTTTCGCGTTCCAGGGCATATGCACATGGCAGGGGTCTAGGATTTCACGGGCTCGGCTGCGCCGCTGCCCAGCGGCCTCTGCATCAGCACGCAATCAATCCAGCGGCCGAACTTCCATCCCACGGCATTCAACACCCCCACCGTGGCGAAGCCGCAGGCGCGATGCACGGCCTGGGAGCCGGCATTGGCGGAATCCCCGATCACCGCCACCATCTGGCGATAGCCCAATCCGGCACAGCGGGTGATCAGTTCATCGAGCAGGGCGCGGCCAATTCCCTGCCCCAAGGCGGTAGGCGCCACGTAGATGGAATCCTCGACGGTCCAATCATAAGCCGGGCGGGTACGGTAGGGGCCGGCATAGGCATAGCCCGCCACCTGACCTTGGGTTTCAGCCACCAGCCAGGGCAGGCCCTTGGCCAGTAGAGCGTTGCGCCGGCGTGCCATCTCGTCTTCGCCCGGAGGATCGATCTCGAACGTCGCGGCGCTTCCCTGCACGTAATGCCGGTAAATGGCGGTGATGGCCGCCAGGTCGGCCTGGGTGGACGGGCGGATCAGGATGCTCATGGCGCCAAGATTAGCCGGGTAGCCCCCCGGCGGAAAGGGGGGAACATGGGCGGGCGCGGCAGTGTTGGTACTGCCGTGTCCGTCCTATCACCAGCGGAGATAAGCCCGTGCCGGCGCCGTCGGAGATGCTCGTGATCTTCCGGCTGTCAGGGCTGCGTCTGGCGCTGCCTGCCGACTGTCTGGCCGAGATCGTGCTGGAGCCGCGTCTGGTCCGCCCACCCGCCGCGCCCGAGGTGGTGGCGGGGATCATGGATCTGCGCGGAAGCATGGTCCCGGTGGTGCGGCTGGATCGGCTGCTGTCATTACCGCCGCCAGCGCGGGGGGCGTTCCGTCCGCTTCTGGTGCTGTCGCGCCCGCCGCCCGCGCCCTGGGCGTTTCTGGTCGAGGCGGTGGAGGATGCGGCCATGGCCGAGTTGTCGCCGGTCCCCCCCGACCTCGCCTTCGACGATTGCGTCAGCGCGGCCATGCCCACGTCTGAGGGGGTGGTGGCGGTGTTGGCGCCGGAGCGGCTGCTGCGCCGGCGCGAGAGCCAGGCTTTGGAAGAATTCCGTGACCACGCTGCCGCCCGGCTGGAGGAGTTCCGTCTTGCCGACCCTTAAGGGCGCGCGCGTGCTGCGCGATCCCCTGTTTGTTCGGCTCAAGGACCTCGCCATCCGCCGCACGGCCATGGCCTATTGGGATGATAAGGCGGATGCCTTGGCCGACACCGTGGCCCGTCTGCTCGACGCCCGCCACCTGCCGCTCGACCAATTGGTGGCGCGGCTGGAAGCGGAAGGCGGGCAGGGGCCAGAGACCGAGGCGCTGATTGACGCGATCACGGTGGGGGAGACCTTTTTTTTTCGCTACCGCGAGCAGTTCGACGCACTGGAACGCCAAGTGCTGCCGCAAATCATCGCGCGCAACCGCGCCCGCCGCCAGTTGGCGATTTGGAGTGCCGGTTGCAGCAATGGGGCTGAGCCATACTCTCTCGCGATCCTGCTGGAGCGCAGGTTCGGGGTTCTGCTTGCCGGCTGGCAGGTGGAGGTGTTGGGCACCGATATCAGCAGGGGCGCCTTGGCCGAAGCGGTGGCGGGGTGCTACGGCGACTGGACGGTCCGCGGCCTGTCCCCCGAATTTCGCAGTGAGTGCTTCGAGGAACTCCATGGCAAGTGGCGGGTGCGTCCGACCTATCGGCGGCATGTCCGCTTCCTGCGGCACAATCTGGCTGCCGATCCGCCCCCCCTACCGGCTGCCGGCCGGTTCGACCTGATCATGTGCCGAAATGTGCTGATGTATTTCGATGCCGCCACCCGCGACAAGGTGCTGGGTGGTTTTCGCCAGGTGCTGGCCGAGATGGGGTGGCTGATCGTCGGGCATGCCGAGGCAGGGGCGCAGACCGGCAGCCATTTCCTCACCGAGACGCTGCCCAACTGCACGCTCTACCGGATGCCGCCGGTTACTTCCAGGCGCCCTGCGGAGGCGTCGGCGCGCCGTCCGTCCGCTCCGCCACAGCGGAACCTGCGCATCGAGAGCGATCCCGAGATATTTGTGCGGACGCTGTTGGACCAGGGCGATTACGTCCGTGCCGTGACTTTGTGCCGTGCGTGGGGCGAAGCGGCGTCCATGGACCCGGCGCCCTACTACTATCTGGGGCTGGCGCAGGAGCATCTGTCCGAGGACTTAGCGATACCGGCGTTCAAGCGGGCGTTGTTTCTCGCCCCCAACCTGGCGGTGGCCCATTTCGCGTTGCTGCGGCTGTACCGTCGGCGCGGTGACCGGGCCGAGGCGCGGCGACATTACGTGGCGGTGATGGCCGACCTGTCCGAGCTGTCCGATGATCAGCCGCTGCCTCTCGGCGCCAACCTGACCGCGGGCGAGCTGGCGGCCATCGCCCGCCGCATCGGCGGCAATCCATGAGGGCGGACGGCGATCCCATTGCCCAGGCTCTTAAGGGCGAGGGGCCGCTCTTCGAGCAGATGCTGGACGAGCGCGCCCGCGAATTGGCCACCTCGCCTGACCGCCCGCGCAAGACCGGCACCACATTGGCGGTGCTTCGTCTGCGCGGAGGTGGCGGCGCACGGTGGGCAGTGCCGCTGGCCGAGGTCGCGCGGGTCGAGGAGTTGCCGCGGATCGTGGCGGTGCCGTCGCTGGGCGCGGGCATCATGGGGCTGGCGATCATCGCCGGGCGGCGCTGTTTGGTGATCGATCTTGACGTGTTGGCGGCCGCAGCGCCACCGCGAGCCCCGACCCGTCCCGGCCACACGGTGGTACTGCGACGCCATGGTCTGGCGTTGGTAGCGGATCGAGCAGACGCCATCGCCGAACTGCCGCCGCCTAAGCCGGACACCATGCTGCTGGCGGACGGGAGCGTGCTGCTGGACGTGGACCGGCTGGCTGCCAAGGTTATTCCAACGGGAGGCGGTTGATGAACCTGTCCATAGCGGCGCGGCTGGCCATCGGCTTCGGCATCGTCATGGCTCTGTCGGTCGGGGTGTCGCTGTTCCAACTGGAAAGCTTCCGCTCGGCAGTGGGCTTTCTCGAGCAAGTGACGGAACGCGACTTCCACGCCTACGGGAAGGTGCTTGAGATCGCGCATGGCCGCACCAACGTGCTGACCTTGCGCCAGATCGCCATCAGCCGTCCACTCCTGTTACCGACTGAGCAAGAGAAGCATGCGCCGGTGACATGGCGGCAGTACGCGGATGCCTCCGCCTCCCTGACGCGCTCCATGCGCGACCTCGCCGCATTGGCAAAGGATCGGATGGTGGCACCGGAGACACCGCCGTCGCGGCGGTCCCATTGGAGCCGGCTGGCGGAAGTGGCGGACAAGATGAGCGTGACGGAGGGACGCCTCCACAGCAAGGCGGAAGACATGTTTCGTCAGCTGGAGGGCGGGCGTCCCGCCGATGCGGCGCTTAGCCACCTTGAAACGCTGCCCGACCACCAGCTCCTGGATGACTTGCAGCTCCAGGCGCAGGGCATCATCACCGAACTTGCGGTGGCGGGGCGGAAGGACGTGGGAGTTGTGTTCCGGCAAACCCTTCAGACCGCTTTGGTGGCGATCGTGGCCATGCTGGTGGTGGGGGCGGCTGCCGCCTGGGTCATCGGCTCCTCCATCGGTGCCGCCCTCAGGCGCTTCATGGGGTTCGCCCAACTTATCGGCCAGGGCAACCTGACCCACACCCTGCCGGAGGAGGGCGCCGGAGAGTTAGGCCGCATGGGGGCGCACCTCAACGGCATGCGCGCGTCCTTGCGCAACGTGGCGACCCAGACCCGCTCCGCGGCCGAGAATGTCAATGCCGCCACCAGCGAGATTCGCAGCACCGCGCAAGAGCAGGCCGCGGCATCGGCCGAACAGCTGTCGGCCATCGAAGAAACGTCGGCAACGCTGACCGAGATCACGCAATCGGGCGCCCAGATCACCGCCCGTGCGCAGGAGGTGGAACGCAACGCTCAGGATGCTGTCGGGATCAGCGGGCAGGGACTGAAGGCCGTCGCCGCCACGGTGGGGGCCATGGATTCCATCCGCGAGCAGGTGGAAAGCGTCGCCGCCACCATCGTCACCCTGTCCGAACGGACGCAGGCCATCAGCGAGATCACGCTGACCGTCAACACCATTGCCGAGCGCTCGCACCTGTTGGCGCTCAACGCTTCCATCGAGGCGGCAGCGGCGGGAGAGCATGGCCGCACCTTCTCGGTGGTGGCCGGCGAGATCAAACGCCTGGCCGACCAGGCACGCGACGCGACGCAGCGGGTGCGCACCAATCTGGGAG
>JAEZFE010000493.1 GCA_023437865.1 Pseudomonadota bacterium
GGCCTGCTGGCACCGTCAAGGGCCAGCACGCCCGCCGCTATCGTCAGTGAGGGGTGCGGGTGTTCCGCAGCGACGGCTTGACGGAGTTATGCCGAAGCGTGTGGGCGGTGACCCAGCGGCGCCGTTGGCGCTGGATCACCGCTCCACCGGCTCCCCTCAACTTTTCGCCATGCCGGCGCTGACGCCGCCCGCCCGCATGGACAGATAACGGCGCGTGATGTCGGGAATGGCATCGGCCAGCCAGTCGGCCATCTCCTCCTTCTCTTCCGCCATTTCCTCGAACATGGACGCCATGCTGGCCTCGCCCTCGTGCTGGGCGGCGGCGGCGAGCGCGCGGAAATTGGCGATTTCCCATTCCTCATAGGCCAGGGTGGTGGTCGCCTGCTTGACCACTTCGTCGGCGGCCGCTCCGCCCATCATCGCCTGCGCCTGGCCGGCGAAGCGGGTGATGGCGTCCTTGATGGCGGATTTGTCGGCACCCATGGAGGCCAGGGCTTCGTCGATACGGTCTTCCTGGCGCTCGGTCAGCTCCAATTGCTGCTGGAACTTGGCGCGCACGTCGGGATAGTGCTCCAGGTGATCGACCTGGCGCTTGAGGTTGTCGATGGAGGCACGCTCCATGGCATGCGCATCGCGCAGCCAATCCAGCATGATCTCACGGGTGTCGGCCATCTCAGTCCCTCCTGTTGGGCGATCCTGCTGCTGGGGCAACAGCGGCGGCTAGGCGCGCGTTCCCGCACTCCTTCGCCGCCGTGCCGCCAGTCCGATCCCCAGCGCCGCCAGCCCCAGTCCCGCCGCCACCGCCACGCCGCGCACCTGCCTCTCGGGAAAGGCGGGCAGCCTGCCGCGCTCCACGGCGCCGAAGCGGCCATGGGCGCCGTAGGGGCCGGCAACCGGGGCGAACAGGTTGTCGGGACGATGGGGATCGTCGGGTTCGGGCGAGAACTCGCCCTCCCACGCGCCGGCGCACACGATGTCGGCGCGGCGGGGCGCCACCATGGTGCCGAGTATGGCCTTCAGTGTCGGCCAGCCCATCCACAGCTCGCGCGGGCAGGTATGGGCGGCCCGCACGATGGCCTCGGCCACCGCGTCGGGCGAGTAGATGGGCGGCACCGGCTGGGGCCGGTTGGGCATGCGGTTGCGCGCCCATTCGAACTGCGGTGTGTTGACGGCGGGCAATTGCACCATGGACAGCCGCACGCCCCTGATGCCGTCGTGGATCAGTTCGGTCCTCAGCGAATCGATGAAGCCCCGGATGGCGAATTTGGCGCCGCAATAGGCTGATTGCAGCGGGATGGCGCGGTAGGCCAGCGCGGACCCCACCTGCACGATGCGCCCGAAATTGCGCGGACGCATGCGCCGGTACGCCGCCATGATGCCGTAGACGCTGCCCAGGTAGGTGACTTCGGTGACGCGGGCGACTTCCTCCGGCGACATGTCCTGGATTGGGGCGTAGACCGTCGCCATGGCGGAATTGACCCAGATGTCGATGGGGCCGAACTCTTCCTCCATGCGGTTGGCGGCGGCCTCCACCGCCTTGCTGCTGGCCACGTCCAGCGGCAGCGCCAGGGCGCGGCCGCCCAGGCGCTCAACCTCGGCAACCGTCTCGGCCAGCCGTCCGGGGTCGCGGGCGATGAGCCCCAACCGGCACCCGCGCCGGGCATAGGCCTGAGCCACCGCGCGGCCCACGCCGGCGGAGGCCCCCGTCACCATTACTGTAAACTCGGTCATGCGCGTTCTCCCTTCCCAGGGAACGCGCATGACGCTTTCGGCGTTCCCGCTACAGCCGCTCGTTACAGGCCGACGGCTCTTCCGCTTCCGGCACCTTGAAGTATTTCTCTACCGCCGCCCAGGCGGTGGTCGCCGCCACGGCGTGGGCGTCGAAGCGGCCCATGGGGGAATAAAGCGACGACGACAGGTAGGGGCCGATCTCCTCCACCTCGCCAATGGTGAAGGTGATGTCGCCGCGCGGCATGTCGAGGTGGGTCTTGGTGCCAACGGCGGCGGTGATCTGGCCGGCCTCGGTGGGCAGCAGCAGGAAATTCATGTACCACGGCGTCACCAGGATGCCGGCCAGCCAATTGTCCCAGCGGCGGAAGCCCACCGCCTCGACCTGCAGATTGTGGTTATAGAGGCCGATGTCCTTCATCCGCTCCTCGCCGATGCGGGTAAAGACCGTCACCAATTGGGTGACGCGGGCGTGCTCGTCGGCGGACATGGGATCGAACATGGGGGCTCCTGTAGGTCTTGGGGCGCGGCAGTGTAGCGAATATGAATTAAGGACGCACGCAGCCGCATTGAAAACGGTCAAGCGGATGGAGTAGGTAGAGGACCGCCCGCGCGCATGTGCGCGGCAAGAACCAACGTCCAGAGAGGGACCCATGTCCTACAAGCGGATCACGCTCACCCACTTCCTGCTGCAGGAGCAGCGCCGGCTCAAGTCGTCGGGCATGTTCACCTCGCTGATGAACGACATCCTGACCGCCTGCAAGATGGTCTCGCACGAGGTCAACCGCGGCGCGCTGGCCGGCAATCACGGCGTCGCTGGCTCCGAGAATGTGCAGGGTGAAGAGCAGAAGAAGCTGGACGTTCTGGCCAACGACATCTTCCTGCACATGAACAGCGTGACCGGTACCTATGCCGCCATGGCGTCGGAGGAGCTGGAGGACGTCCAGGCGGTGGCCGGCACCGCTGACGGCAAGTACCTGCTGCTGTTCGATCCGCTGGACGGCTCGTCCAACATCGACGTGAATGTCTCGGTCGGATCCATTTTCTCGATCCTGCGGCTGCCCGAGGGTGTTGACCCTGCCAGCGAGAAGGCCTTCCTGCAGCCCGGCGTCAAGCAGGTGGCCGCCGGCTATGCCGTGTACGGCTCGTCGACCATGCTGGTGCTGACCACCGGCAACGGCGTGAACGGCTTCACGCTGGACCGCGACGTCGGCATGTTCTTCCTCAGCCATCCGAACATGACCATCCCGGCGGACACCAAGGAGTACGCCATCAACGGCTCGCGCGCCCGCCATTGGGAGCCGCCGGTGAAGCGCTATATCGAAGAGTGCAATCTGGGCAAGGACGGTCCGCGCGAGAAGGACTTCAACATGCGTTGGGTCGCCTCGATGGTGGCGGAAATCCACCGCATCCTGGTGCGCGGTGGCGTGTTCCTGTATCCCGCCGATGCCGAGAATATGAAGAAGGGCGGCAAGCTGCGCCTGATGTACGAGGCCAACCCGATGGCCTTCATCATCGAGCAGGCCGGCGGTCTGGCATCGACCGGCCGTCAGCGCCTGATGGAGGTCGAGCCCACCGGCCTGCACCAGCGTGTGCCCGTCATCCTCGGTTCGAAGAACGAGGTCGAGCGGGTGGTGGCGTACCACGCCGAGTACGACGCTGCGCGGTAAGCGGACAAGTCACGTCAGGATGGAATGGCCGGGGCACTCCCGGCCATTTTCATTTGGAGCTTTGTTCGGCCAGCTTCCGCTTCAATTCGGCAACGGTGACGCCGCCGACCGCGATATCCTCATCCGGGAGTTCGTGGATGGTGACAAAGAAGAGTTCCTTGGGGATGCCGGTGACTTTGGCCGAGACATCGGTGAGCTGCTGGATTAGCTCTGCCTTGACCTCCTTCGTCAACGCGCCCGACTCGAATACGATCAGCGGCATTGGATGTCCTGCCAATAGTTGTCTGGCCGGCATCTTGGCTTTGCTCTCGCCCCGGTGCAAGCGGTCAGAGAAAAGGGCGGGGGGATAACGCCCGCCGCCCGTCTTGAATTAGCCCCCGCCGTACTGCTTT
>JAEZFE010000028.1 GCA_023437865.1 Pseudomonadota bacterium
GTGTTGATCCAGGGCGAAAGCGGCGTGGGCAAGGAGCTGGTAGCGCGCTCGCTGCACCATCTTTCTGCCCGGGCCAACCGGCCTGCCAACACTGTCATGCGGGTCTCCTCCTTGACCAGGATTTCCGCCAAGCGGCCCGGCACCAGGGCGGCGATCTTGGCCCAGTTCTCGGGCTCGACCACGCCGGTGGCGTAGACTGCCTCCACCGCCGGACCGTGGGTGGGCCGGACCAGATCCACTGTGCGCGCTCCCGAACGCGCCAGCCACACCCCGCCGCCGATTAATACGGCGGCAAGCACCAGCAGAGCAGGCAATCGGCGGAGCGCGCGGCGGGATTTCATGGCCGCATATTAGCGGTTTCTGGCCTTCCTGTCGCAGGCCAAAAAAAACCCCCGGCCAAGCAGGTCGGGGGCGGCAAGTCTGGGAGGAAACGTCCGAAACGCGGGCTGATGCCCAAGAAGCGAACAAGGGCAGTATCTGATTAAACAGCGGGCGAAGGCGAATGCTGAAAACGCATGCTGCATTGCAGCAAACGCATGCCTTAGCGTCCTGCCACCGCCTGGAAGGCCAGAGCCACCGCACCTGCGCGGCTCTTCGCACCGCACACGAAGCGCGCGGGGTGGCAGAACGTGGCATCGCCCACGCCCGAGACGGCGGCGAATTCGCCATCGCGCAAGCCGGCCCAGGCTTCGGGCAGCGATAATTTCTGAGCGAAGGAACCGCGCTCGGGCGGTACCGCGCTGACCGTCCATTGCCCGCCAGCCGGGCGCACCACATAGAGCACCGCATCGAGCCCCAGATCGAACACCGCATCCTCCCACGGCACGCGGGTTTCCAGCACCAGCACGCGCGGGTCCTCGGCTTGGCCGGCAGCCTCGGCCACGGTGTCGGCAGCCAACACGGCGGCATGGGCGTGGGCGCAGGCGCGGGCCAGCACCTGACCGGCCAATTCAGCAGCAGCCAGGAAGGCGACGTTCTCGTCCCCCTGCTCGGCAAAGGTGGGGTTGAACGCTTCAATCAGAGTGGAGAAGTGGCCGGGATGGGGCGTCATGGCGCCGTTGTCCATCAAGTCGACGTCGCGCACCAGACCATCGTCAATCATGCGCCACACCTTGGCGGATGCGCTCGCGGGAATGCCCAGGGCCGCCAGGGCCCGGACGCCGTAATCGCGCCAAATCAGGCCCGCCGAACTGAAGGGCTCGCCGTTGGGCCGCAGGGGCTTATCGCGCATGTGGTGGTCATAGCGGCCCGCAGCAGGATCGTAGCTGCCGCCGACGTCGAACACCACCTGGGCCTGGGCCAGGATGTCGGCATCGCGGGTGCGCATCAGCTCGATGGCACCGCACTCGGCGGCCTTGAGGATGGCATAGGCGAAAACGTCGTCGGCGTGGAAAGTGCCGCTATGGGTCGCGATCTTCAGCATGGTCACCCCGGTGATTGGCGGAGCGCTGTTTAGCACAGCCAGGGCCAGGGTTCACCTGTCAGGGCACGGCAGCCTTGGGGCGAAGCGGCGGCTCGACGTCGTCGCTCGGCGACTTGAAGGTCAGATGCACATGGGCCCCGCGGTCCTTGCCGACCACATGCACGCGGAAGCACTCCTGACACCACGCATACGAGGCGAACTCATCCTGCCGCACGAGATGCCGGGTCGCGCGCTCGCAAAACGGACAATCACATTCCATGACCACCCCTCCCCTTGGCAGAGAAGATCGGGCAGAACCGGTCTTACCACGACTGGGTAAAGGTATTATCCCCCGCCATTCGGACGAGGACAAAGGGAGGAGGTGAACTTACGCACATACGCCTGTGGTCAGTGTCCCAGCCCAATTGCCAGATCAGTTGCCACGGCGCAATGCCAAGTCTTTCCGTCTTAAGGATCATCCACCCTTGACGTTCGCTAACTCGCCGACAGCGGAGAAATCTGCAGGGTCATAAAGATAGGAGGAGTCCCTCAAGGGACTCCTCCTCACCACCTAAAACTTGACTGTACCCTTCATCCAGAAGGTGCGGCCCGGCTCATTAACCCGGACATTATCCGAATAGGCCGCCAAGTCTGTGCCGGTATAGGTACCGGTCTTGCTCACGTGCTCGGCGTAGTTTTTGTCGAGGATGTTGTCGACGCCGCCGGTGAGCGTGATGTCTTCGCGCACGCGCCACCCGGCATTGGCCGAGAGCACGGCGAAACCGCCGGTCTCGCCAAGGTCGCGGCTGATGACGTTGCCCCAGCCCACGTCCACGCGGTCCTGCCCAGCCACGGCGCGCAGCAGCAAACCGCCGAGGAAGGTGCCGTCGTCGTACTTCACGCCAAGGGTGGTGTCGAGCGGCGGCGTCTGGGCCAGCGGCTTGCTTTCGCTGTCGTTGTAGCCGCGCACATAGGCAGCGGTCGCTTCCACCGTCCAAGACGGTAGGAACTTGTAGGACAGCTCTGCTTCACCGCCCAAGGTGTGGGCGTCGACGTTCTTGACGGAGGTGTTGGAGGCATTGGGGACCAGGATGTAATCCTTGGTCTTGGCGTAGAAGGTCGAGACTGAACCGTGCCACTTTCCGGTGGTGAACAACGCGCCGAGGTCGAGCTGATTGGTCTTCTCGGTGGCGGCATTGAACGAAGCGATAGTCTTGTTACGCTCCCAGAAGTCCGGCGCGCGCTCCACATGCCCCAGGCCCACATAGGTGGTCAGCGGCACGCCCACATCGACGTCGTGCTCGTAGCGCCCGAACGCTGAACTGAGCGACCGGCTGTCGGACAGATTGGGCTGCACGTTGTGCTTGGTGGCTTCCACATGGGTCAGGCGGTAGCCGCCGATCAGCCGGTCCACCGCGGTCAGGTCGTGGTTGATTTCGGCGAAGGCCGCCACGGTGTCGAAACTGAGATCCTTGATCCGCGCCTTGCTGTCGAGGTCAACGCCATTGCGGTACTCGGTCCAGCTCTGGCTGCGGGCGGTGTGTTCGTCGTGGTTATAGTCCGCGCCTACCGTCACCCGGGTGCGGTCGGTGGGCGTCAGTTCCATCAGCGCCTTGCCGCCCTGCATCAGATGATCCACCTGGCTGGCCGCCGCCATGCCCATCATCGGCATCACCGAAGAGCGCAGGCTGTAGATGTCCATGATGTGATCGGTGTAGTTGTAATACCCTGTCACCTGCACCTTGGACACCAGGTTCGAGAGGTTGGTCTTGGTGAAGCGGAGGTTGATGCCCTCGCGGTCGAACTGGGCGCCGTCCATCATGCTGGCGGCGTTGGCCGCCTGGGCCTGGCTCTTGTCGAGCGTCGCTTCCAGCGTGGTGTCGTTGTCGGGCGTCCAGCCGAAATTGGCGGTGCCGCTTTGGCGCCAATAATTGGCGTGGACGGGGTTGCCGTTGCCGTCCTTGTAATCGTCGCTCGACGAATGGCTGGCCATAAAGCGGACGAAGCCCGGCTTGTCGCCGCCTGCCACGTCCAACACCTCGTCATTGCGGTCGAAGCTGCCATAGAGCGCGCTGACATTGCCGCGCATGGACAGCTTGTCGAACCGCTTGGTCTGGCGGTCCACCAGCACGGTGCCGAGCGCACTGCCGCCGTGGACGACGCTCTGCGGCCCCTTGAGTACCGTCAGCTTGTCGAAGGTTTCGGGGAAGATGTAGGCGGTGGGCGGGTCCATGCGGTTGGGGCAGCCACCCAGCACCGGGGCGCCGTCCAGCAGCACGTTCAGGCGCGAACCGCCCTGGCCGCGCAGCAGCGGGTCACCATCGACGCCGCCCTGGCGGACCACGGTGAAGCCGGGAATGCTCTTCAGGTAACCAGCGCCATCGGCGGGCGGCACCGGCTGGCGCGGGTTGTGCGGGTCAGTCTCGACCACCAGCGGCTCCGTCACCTTGGGGGCGGTGACGACCACATCCTCCAGAACGGTGACGGGCGCCTCATGGGCGCGGTGGTCGTGCTCCTCCGCCAGCGCAGGAACGGCGAACAACGCGGGGATCATGGCCGAAGCGGCAATGGCATGGGCATGGCGGCGCGGGTGCGCAGCACCGAAATGTCTTTTCTTCACGGCAATCTCTCAAGCACGAGGGCGCGAGGCGGCACGGGCCGCCCGCTGATCTATGAGGTTCGAGCTAGACGAGGAGTGCCGGAGGAGCGCGCGGTTGGTTGGCCTCGGCGCCATGGCCCGAATGCCAGACGACTTCATGGGCACCAGGAAGCGCGACCCGTCCCTCGATCGGCAACGCAAGCACGAAGGCGTTCGCCGGCAGGGCCGCGGAGAAATGCTGGCACAGGCCCAGACAACAGCCGTGAGGGCGCGCCTCTGATTCCGGATCGGCGGAACCGTCCTGATGCACCGAACAGATGTCACCCGGCCCGTAACCCGCCGAGAGCTGCTGAGTGTGGCCGGCTGGCGGAGAGGCGGGATTGAGGAATAGAAACAGGGCGACAAGCCACGAGAGGATCACCCCTCCCATGGTGCGTTCCTTCGCACGCACGCTTATCGCAATCGCCACCGTCCATCCCCCTTGTCAGGACGGTTACCACTTTAGCGCGGGTGCGCGATCCCGCGCATAACTTTCGTCAAGGTGACGTTTTGCGATCTCGGCGCTTCCGCGCAAAAGCGAAAGGCCGGGCTTGTGGCCCGGCCTGTCTCGTAAATCGCTTCAATTTCCTGGAGGAAATTGGAGCGGGCGAAGGGATTCGAACCCTCGACCCCAACCTTGGCAAGGTTGTGCTC
>JAEZFE010000055.1 GCA_023437865.1 Pseudomonadota bacterium
TCCATTCATCGCGTTCATCCGTACTCCCAAGAATTGGGCGAAATGGGTTGCCTCTGGTTATACCAGTGCTGGGAAGCAGTGGATAGCTCCCCTCCGGACACCTCCCTCAACACCTCTGCCCGCCGCCCTGCGCAGGCTTGGGACTGGATGGCCGGCTGCGCAGCAACACCTGCCAATACTCGCGCAGCACGCCCCCAACGGCCCGCCAAACCTCGGCGACATGGGCTTCGAACTGGTCCGGCGGCAAGCCCGCCCGGCTTTCCTTGATGTGATAGATCATGATGCTCTCCAGAAAATATCCGCATGGATCGGAAGCGATCCATCTGCCGATCAATTTATTCCCTCGCGTTCGATCCGAAAAACGAATAATAATGATCGCAACCATTCGCTTTTCACCTTGATCCCCGATGAGGCCGCCATGCGCTATCCCGACCTGGAAATCGACCTGCTGCGCGCCTTCGTGGCGGTGGTGGAGACCGGCAGCTTCACGGCCGCCGCCGAGGTGGTGGGGCGGTCCCAATCGGCAATCAGCCAAAAGGTGCTGCGGCTCGAAGAGATCCTGGAACGCCGGGTGTTCAACCGGACCAGCCGGTCGCTGAGCCTGACCCTCGACGGCGAGCGCCTGCTGGCGGCGGCGCGGCGGCTGCTGGAGTTCAACGATTCACTGCTGCGTGAACTGCGCGAGCCGGCGGCGACCGGCACCCTGCGCCTGGGTATTTCGGAAGACTTCATCCCCAGCCAGTTGCCCAAGCTGCTGGCCCGCTTCGGGCGCATCTATCCGAACGTCCATCTGGAGCTGATGACCGGCCTGTCCTGCCAGTTGCTGGCGGCCTATGACGACGGTCGGCTGGATGCGGTGATCGCCAAGAAGGATGGCTCGGCCCAGCGCGGGCGGGTGATCTGGCGCGAGCCGCTGGTGTGGATGGCCGCCGCCGAATACGAGTTCGATCCCGCCCAGCCCGTGCGTCTGGTGCTGCTGCCGCCGCCCTGCACCTATCGGGAGCTGATGATTTCCACCCTCGACGGCATGCGCCGCGACTGGGTGGCCGCATGCACCGCCAGCAGCCTGATGGGCATTCAGGCGGCGGTGGCCGGCGGGCTGGGGGTGACGGTGCTGGGCCGCTCCTTCGTGCAGCCGCACATGCAGGTCCTGCGCGCCCCCGAGCACTGGCCGGTGCTGCCGATGACCGAGATCGTCGTGCTGGGCGAAGATTCGGAGGCGGCCCCGCTGGTCCGCCCCCTCGTCAACTTCCTGACCGAAAGCCTGGCCGGCAGCGACGCCCTGCTGCTGGCCTCGTGACCTAGAACCCGGTCAGCACCACCTTGCCCAGTCCCCGCCCGCTTTCCAGCAGGGCATGAACCTTGCGCAGGCTGGCGGCGGTGATCGGGCCGGCATCCTCGGCCAGCGTGGTGCGCAGCGTGCCCTCGTCCACCAGCTTGGACACCCGGGTGAGCAGGTGATGCTGTTCGATCATGTCCGCCGTCTGGAACAGCGGGCGGGTGAACATGAATTCCCAGCTGATGGAAACGCTCTTGCGCTTCAGCAGGCGGATATCCAGCACCGCCGGATCGTCGATCAGCGACAGCTTGCCCTGAGGCGCAATCACCTCGGCAATGGCCGGCAGGTGCTGGTCGGTGGCGGTCAGGCTGGCCACGAACTCCACCTGGGAAATGCCCAGGGCATGCAGTTGAGCGGCCAGCGGCTCGCGGTGACTGATGACGTGGTGGGCGCCCATGTCGTTGCACCAGGCGATGGTCTCGAGGCGCGAGGCGGTGGCGATCACCGTCAGGCCGGTGAGCTTGCGAGCGAGCTGGATCAGGATGGAGCCGACACCGCCGGCGCCATTGATGATCAGCAGCGACTGCCCCGCCCCGCCGCCGCGCGCGATGCCCAGCCGGTCGAACAGCAATTCCCACGCGGTGATCGCGGTCAGCGGCAGGGCGGCAGCCTGAGTGAAGGACAGCGAAGCCGGCTTGGCGCCGACGATCCGCTCGTCCACCAACTGGTACTCGGCGTTGCTGCCGGGGCGGTCGATAGCGCCGGCATAGAACACCTCGTCGCCGGGGCGGAACAGGGTGACCTCCGCGCCCACCGCCTCGACCACGCCCACCGCGTCAAAGCCCAGCACCCTCGGCTGGCCCTCAGGCGGGGTGACGCCCGACCGCACCTTGTAATCCACCGGATTGACCGACACCGCCTTGACCGCCACCAACAGATCGCCGGGGCCAGGCTGCGGCTTGGGGAGATCGAGATCCACCAGCGCCTGCGCATTGTCGATGGGAAGAGGGATATGGTAGCCGATCGCCTTCATGATGCTCGTCCTCACGGGGATGTTGACGGAGATATTCCGCCTCCGCGCTTGAGAAGAAAAGCGCATAAAAATAATGCGATGTATCTGCCCACCTTCTGAATAAAGCCCCATTGCAAATGCGAATGATTCGCAGTATTAATTACAGCAGGATCCTTTTGCTCGGGGAAATGGGATGACCGCGTCCGATCAGGAACTGGTCCAATTGGCCGTGCTCGGCAACGTCATGGAGGGCCCCATGGGTCTAGGCGCCCTCGTCGCCCAGATCGAGGATCTGGTTCTGGGCGAACTGGACGGATCGCCGCGCAACATCGCGCGCACGCTGCACGAGATGCAGCGCAGCGGCCATATCGTGCTGGCCAATGACGGCAAGCGCTGGCGGGTCTCGCTGGGGCCCAAGGGGCGCGACGGCTTTTCCCATCTGTTGCAACTGCACCCCGGGGCACGTGGCCCCCTGCCCCGGGCATAGCCGCGCCCCATTGTGCAAAGCCGGCACGGACGGACAATTCTTGTAAATCCGCCAAAATCCGCCTATTGCTTGCCATCCAGATTGACTGAAGGCCCGATCGCCCAGATCGGGCCTTTCGCATTGCCCCCTCCCCCGAAAGCGTTTCCGATGATGGACCTGTTCGCCCCCGACCACCCGCTCAGCCAGGCTTTGACCGCGCGCGGCTATACCGACCTCACCTCCGTCCAGTCGGCGGTGCTCGACCCCCGCGCGGCCGAGCGCGACCTGCTGGTGTCGGCGCAGACCGGCTCGGGCAAGACAGTGGCCTATGGCCTGGCCATGGCCAACACCCTGCTGGGCGAAGCGGTGACGCTGGAACCGGCGGGTGAGCCGCTGGCCCTGGTAGTGGCCCCCACCCGCGAACTGGCCTTGCAGGTCCATGCCGAGCTGACCTGGCTGTACCGTCAGGCCGGCGGCCAGGTGGTGTCGTGCGTCGGCGGCATGGACCCGCGCGCCGAGCAGCGGGCGCTGGGCCGGGGCGCGCACATCGTCGTCGGCACGCCGGGCCGCCTGCGCGACCATCTGGAGCGCGGCGCTCTCGACCTGTCGGCGCTGCGCGTGGCGGTGCTCGACGAGGCGGACGAGATGCTCGACATGGGCTTTCGCGAGGACCTCGAGGAGATACTCGACGCGACCGCGGAAGGCCGCCGCACCTTGATGTTCTCGGCGACGGTGCCCAAGCCGATCGCCGCCCTGGCCAAGCGCTACCAAAGCGACGCGCTGCGGCTGACCACCGCCGGCGAGGATCGCGGCCATGGCGACATCGCCTACCAGGCGCTGGCGGTCGCGCCGGCCGACATCGAGCCGGCGGTCGTCAACCTGCTGCGGCTGCACGAGGCGGAGGCGGCGATGCTGTTCTGCGCCACCCGCGAGAATGTCCGCCGCCTCCATGCCAGCCTGACCGAGCGCGGCTTCGACGCGGTCGCCCTGTCGGGAGAGCACAGCCAGTCGGAGCGCAACCAGGCGATCCAGGCGCTGCGCGACCGCCGCGCCCGCATCTGCGTCGCCAC
>JAEZFE010000065.1 GCA_023437865.1 Pseudomonadota bacterium
TCCCACGGGACCGTCCAACTCGACCAGGATGACGGCGTGGTGGTCTTCGATGCGGAGGATGGCTTCGTCGGTCCGGCGGGTTTTTCCTATACCATCACTGATTCAAGCGGTTCCCAGGACACGGCGCGGGTAGAGATCGCGATTACGGGTGAGGTGGGCACGGGCAGGCCCACCGCCGTGGACGACACGGTCACCACCGAGGCCAACCAGCAGGTCGTGATGACGGCGTCGGCCTTGCTGGAAAACGATCAGTCCCCCGGTCCGCAGATTGTCCTCTCCGGTGTCTCCAATGCCGCCCACGGCACGGTCAGCCTGGACCAAGCTACCGGGAACGTGACCTTCGTACCCGACGAGAATTTCGTCGGCGAGGCCGGCTTCGACTATCTGGCCACCGCCGATGGCACCGACGACACCGGCCACGTCACGGTCACCGTGACCGCTCCGGCGCCCGATGCGGTGGACGATACCGCCATCATCCAGGGCAACCGCACCGTCACCATCGGGGCTGATTTGCTGCTCGCCAATGACCGGGTGCTTCCCGGTTCGGACCCCCGCATCGTGTCCGTGGGCTCGCCCGAGCATGGCAGCGTGGGGCTGGACCGCGCGGGCGACGTGGTGTTCGCGCCCGAGCGCGGCTTCGTCGGTGACGCCCGCTTCGCCTACACGGTCGCCGATGATTTCGGCGGGCGCGATACCGCCTCGGTGGCGGTGCGGGTGATCGAGGCGCCGCCCGACGCGCCGGCCCAGCCGCCAGTGGTCAACATCACCCAGACGGCGACCATCACCCAGATCGCCATCATCAACAACATCATCCAGAACCTGCCGCCCACCCCCAGCGTGCCGGCCAGCCCCGATGGCGGTGGCGGCGATGGCGGCGGGGCGGCGCAGGGGCTGGAGGGGCCGGTGCAGGCCTATTTCGTCGGCACTTCGTCCCGCCACGGCACCGAGTTGTGGGGCACCGACGGCAGCCGGGTGGCCGAGCTGGCCGATATCAGCCAGGGCGGCCCCAGTTCCGCACCTGCCGACATGAGCGCCGTCGGCGGGCGGCTGCTGTTCTCCGCCTCCGACCTTGCCCATGGCCGCGAACCGTGGATCTTCGACGGTGTTGCCGCCCGGCAATTGGCCGACGTCAATCCCGGCGATGGCGGGTCGGACCCCACCGGCTTCACCCTAGCCGGGCGAACATTGTATTTCACCGCCGATGACGGCGCCCATGGCCGCGAGCTGTGGTCGGCCCAGGCGGGTTCGGTGACCATGGTCGCCGATCTGGCCGCAGGGCCACAGGGCGCCGAGCCGCAGCACTTGGCTGCCTTCGACGGCGATCTGTTCTTTGCCGCTGATGATGATGTGCGTGGCGCCGAGCTGTGGCGGGTGACCGACGGTCAGGACCCCGAGCGGGTGGCCGACCTTGCCCCCGGCCTCGCCTCGTCGGCGCCCGATGCGCTGACCGTGGCGGACGGCAGCCTGTTCTTCGTCGCCGATGATGGCATCCACGGCCGCGAGCTGTTCGAATTGCGCGACGGCGAGGGGCAGCCGGTGCTGCACGACCTTACCCCCGGCGCCGGCAGCACCTTCGGCGCGTCGGGCCGGGGCGAGCCGCTGGCCGAGATCGGTGGCAAATTGTTCGCGGTGGCTGGCGATGGGGTGTGGGCGGACGGGCCGGGCGGCTTCGAGCGGGTGGCCGATCTCGGCCAAGGCCGGGCGGGTGAGACCGCGGTGGTTGATGGCCGGCTCTATGCCGCCATGTCTGACGGGCTGGCACGGTTTGATCCAGAGACCGGCAATGTCACGGTCCAGTCGGGCATCCAGGCTTCGGATCTGACCGCCGTCGGCGACACCCTTTACTTCACCACCGGTGCCGCTGAGCGGATGCTGTGGCGTGACGACGGCACCGGCGCCCGTCAGGTGAATTTGGCTGGCGAGGCACAGCCCCATGATCTGGCCCCGGCGGATGGCGGATTGGCGTTCAGCGCCGGTGGGCGGCTGGGTTTGGCCGACGACGGCGCCGTGCGTTTCCTCACCGCCGAAAGCGGGCAGGATTACGTGCCCGTGAATGTTACGCCGGCCAATCCGGACGCGTTGATGCTGCTATAGGGTCATGCCCCTGTCACGTCGCCGCGTGGACAGGGGTGCGCTCTGACACTTGCGTCATCAAGGCTCTGATTTCCGGCACGCATGAGCCGCAGCCGGTGCCCGCCTTCAGCGCCACGCCGACCTCCTCGACACTGGTGAGGCGGCGGGCGCGGATGGCCTCTGTCAGGGTGTTCACCCCCACGGAGAAGCAAGCGCACACCGTGCGCCCGGGATCGGCCACACCCTTGGGCGCGCGCCCGGCCAGGACGCCCGCGCGGTCCTGCGGCGAGGCTAGCTCGCTGCCGACCAGACCAGCCAGCCAGCCCACCGCCATGTCGGGGCGGGCGGCGGCCAGGAACAGGGCGGCGGCAAGGCGGCCACCGTCCATCCAGGCATAGCGCGCGGTGCCCTGGCGGGAATCCAGCACCTCCAGCCGGGATGGCCCAAAGGCGGCGTCCAGCGCGGCGATCACAGCGGCTTTCTCCACCTCCTCTCCGCCGGCCAGTTCGGCGACCTGCGCACCCTCGACCGCGCGGCGCGCCCAATAGGCGCAGGGCAAAGCGGGGATGCGTTCGGCGACCAGCAGGCCCGACCATGTCGCGGCTAACGGCTCGATCCGCACCGGGGTGTGCTTGGCTTCGGGCTGGCCCGAAACCGGGTCCACATGGCCGGGCAGCAGGCGGCCCACGACCGAATGGGCGGCGAAAGCATCGTTCCAATGCATGGACAGGTAGATATCGCCGGGGCGCTGGGATTCGGTGACATGCACGCGGGCAAGGTAGGAACCGTGCTTACTCGTTACCCGGGCCAGGCCGCCATCCTCCACCAGCCCGGCGTCGGCGGGATGGATCTCGACCAGCGGTTCGGGGCGGTGGCCCGACAGGCGCGGCGACAGGCCGGTGCGGGTCATGGTGTGCCACTGGTCGCGGGTGCGCCCGGTGTTGAGCCGCAGCGGGAACTGGCGGTCCGGCGCCTCCACCGGCGGGCGATGCCGCACCGGCACCAGCCGGGCGCGATGGTCGGGGGTGAAGAAGCGGCCATCGCCGAACATCCGCTTGCCCCCCCACGGCGCGGGCGCCATGGCTTGGTAATCGGCAGGGGCATCGAGGTGGAAGTCGCGGCTGCCGTCATTCTCGAAGGTCGACAGGGCGCAATGCTCGCGGTAGACGTCCTCGGGGCGTGTCCAGTTGAACCAGCCGCCGAAGCCCAGATGCCGCGCCACCTCGGTGATCTGCCACCAATCGGCGCGGGCCTCGCCGGGGGCGGGCAGGAACGGGCGTTGGCGCGATACGGTGCGGTCAGAATTGGTGACGGTGCCGTCCTTCTCGCCCCAGGCCAGGGAGGGCAGGGCGATGTGGGCCAGTTTGGCGGTGTCGGTGCCGGCCACGCAATCGGACACGATGACCACCGGGCAGTTCTTGAGCGCGCGCCGCACCAGATCGGCCTCGGGCAGGCTGATCGCCGGGTTGGTCGCCATGATCCACACCGCCTTGATCTTGCCGGCATCCATGGCGCGGAATAGATCGACGGCCTTCAGGCCCTCCTTTCTCGCCATGCGGGGCGCCTCCCAGAAGCGCTGGACGCGGTCGATCTCGGGCGGCGTGAAGCCCATATGGGCGGCCAATTGGTTGGCCAGCCCGCCCACCTCGCGCCCGCCCATGGCGTTGGGCTGGCCGGTGACCGAGAACGGGCCGCTACCCGGCTTGCCAATGCGCCCGGTCGCCAGATGGCAGTTGAGAATCGCGTTCACCTTGTCGGTGCCGGCGGAGGATTGGTTGACGCCCTGGCTGAATATTGTGACGGTGCGCCCAGTGGTGGCGAACCAGTCGTAGAAACGGGCCAGATCGGCGGGCGGCAGGCCGGTCGCCGCGACATCGTCGGCCCGCGCGGCGGCCAGGGAATCGAGGAAACCGGTGGTGTGGGCGTCGATGAAATCCTGGTCGAGCGCGCCCGCCGCCTCCAGATGGGCGAGCAGGCCGTTGAACAGGGCGACGTCGGAGCCGGGCGCCAGCTTCAGGTGCAGGTCGGCGATGTCGCAGGTCTCGGTGCGGCGCGGATCGACCACGACGATGCGGGTGCCGCGCTGCTCCTTCGCCGCCTTCAGACGCTGGAACAGCACCGGATGGCACCAGGCCAGGTTGGACCCGACCAGAACCACCAGATCGGCCAATTCCAGGTCCTCATAGGTGCCGGGAACGGTGTCGGAGCCGAAGGCGCGCTTGTGGCCGGCCACGGTGGAGGCCATGCACAGCCGCGAATTGGTATCGACGTTGGCGGTGCCGAGGAAGCCCTTGGCCAGCTTGTTGGCGGCGTAATAATCCTCGGTCAGCAACTGGCCCGAGAGATAAAAGGCGAAACTGTCCGGCCCGTGCAGTTCGATGACCGAGCGGATGCGCCCGGCCACCTCGGCGATCGCATGGTCCCAGCCGGCCCGGCGGCCGTCGATGGTGGGGTGGAGCAGGCGGGTCTCCAGCCCCAGCGTCTCGGCCAGCGCCGTGCCTTTCGAGCACAGCCGACCCCGGTTGGCCGGGTGGTCGGGGTCGCCCCGCACCACACCGGCCTCGACGATGATGCCGCAGCCGGTGCCGCAATAGGGGCAGGTGGTCTTGACGGTCGTGGTCATGGAAAGTGCTCCCGCCGCATTGCCAAACTCGGTTCGCTAAGAGTTGACCGTCTTCTTCTGGGCGACGAGGCCGAGAAACAGGCTGTCGCCGTCAAGCCGCACCGGCACGCTGGTGGTGCACCCCTCGTCGGGGGCGTCGGCATGGCCGGTATTGAGGTCAATGACCCAGTTGTGCAGCGGGCAGGCGACCTTGCGGCCCGAGACGATGCCCTCGGACAGCGGGCCGCCCTTGTGCGGGCAGCGATTGATCAGCGCGAAGACCTCGTCGTCGCGGGTGCGGAACACCGCCACCTCGCCCAAGCTGGTCTGCACGGTGCGGGCGCCGAGGCGGGGGATGTCGGCCAGGGTGCCGATGAGAGTCCAATCCATGTTCATTACTCCACGACGGCGAGGGAACGGAATTCGTGGGAATCGACGCCGCCTTCGGCGCGCTCGGCCCACGGATCGTCCTGCGAATAGCTTTGGGAAAACAGGAAGCGGGCATAGAGCGCCTTGCGCCCGGCCTCGTCATCGAGGATGCGGCTCTTGATGTGCGCCAGCCCGACCCGCTCGACATAGGGCGCGGTGCGCTCCAGGTAGCGCGCCTCCTCGCGGTAGAGCTGCATGACGGCGGAGGCGTATTCCAGCACCTCGGCCTCGGTGGCGACCCGGCACAGCGGATCGGTGCCGCGCAAATCGATGCCGCCATTGCCGCCGATGACGATGTCATAGCCGGCCTCGACGCAGATGATGCCGATGTCCTTGATGGTCGCCTCGGCGCAGTTGCGCGGGCAGCCCGACACCGCCAGCTTGACCTTGTGCGGCGTCCAGCTGCCCCACATCAGCTTTTCCAGCTTGATGCCCAGGCCGGTGGAATCCTGTGTGCCGAACCGGCACCATTCCGAGCCGACGCAGGTCTTCACCGTGCGCAGGCCCTTGGCATAAGCGTGGCCCGAGACCATGCCGGCGGCGTTGAGGTCGGCCCACACTGCCGGCAGGTCCTCCTTCTTGACGCCGAGCAGGTCGATGCGCTGGCCGCCGGTGACCTTGACGGTGGGAATGGCGTATTTGTCGGCGACGTCGGCGATGGCGCGCAATTCGGCGGCGGTGGTGACGCCGCCCCACATGCGTGGCACCACCGAATAGGTCCCATCCTTCTGAATGTTGGCGTGGACGCGCTCGTTGATGAAACGCGAGCGGTAATCGTCCACATATTCGCCCGGCCACGCGCACAGCAGGTAATAGTTCAGCGCCGGGCGGCACTTGGCGCAGCCGTCGACACTTTTCCACCCCAGGGCGTCGCGCACGGCTTCCTGGGTCTTGAGGCCCTGGCGCAGGATCTCGGCCCGCACATGGTCATGGCCGTGCTCGGTGCATTTGCACATGGCCTCGGGCAGCGCCGCATCGGCGCCGGTGACGTGGGCCAGAATGGCCTGAACCACGCCGGTGCACTGGCCGCACGACGCACTGGCCTTGGTGTGGGCGCGCACTTCGTCGAGCGTGGTCAGGCCCTTGCCCTTGATGGCCGACACGATGGCGCCCTTGGACACGCCGTTGCAGCCGCAGACCTGGGCGTCGTCGCCCATGGCGGCGACGTCCATGCCGCCTTTGGCGCCGCCGCAACACGTATCGGCGAAGGCCTGGCCGAGGATGATGCGGTCGCGGATGTCGGCCACATCTTTGCCCTGGCGCATCAGGTCGAAATACCAGGCGCCGTCGGCAACGTCTCCGTAGAGCACGGCGCCCACCACCTTGCCGTCGCGCACCACCAGCTTCTTGTAGATACCGCGGGCGACGTCGCGGAACACGATCTCGGCATCGTCCTCGTCGGCCGCACTAAGCTGGCCCGCCGAGAACACGTCGATGCCGGTGATCTTGAGCCGGGTCGACAGCGGCGGGGTGGCGTAGGCGGCGTGGCCGTCGCCGGCCAGGCGGGCGGCGCACACCGTGGCCTGCTCCCACAGCGGCGCCACCAGGCCGAACACCTGACCGTTATGCTCGACGCATTCGCCGACGGCGTAGATGTCGGCATCCGAGGTCGCCATGTCGTCGCCGACGCGGATGCCGCGGTTGACGTCGAGGCCGCAGGCCTTGCCGAGGTCGATATTGGGGCGGATGCCGATGGCGACCACCACCAGATCGGCGGGGATCTCGCGGCCATCGGCCAGCTTCAGGCCCTCGACCTTGCCGTCGCCCAAGATGGCCTCGGTCTGGCCCGAGGTGAAGAAATGCAGCCCGCGCTCGGTAAGGTCGCGCTGGAGCAATTGCCCGGCCTCGACGTCGAGCTGGCGTTCCATCAACGTCGGCATCAGATGGACCAGCGCCACCGGCATGCCCTGGCGCTTGAGGCCCCAGGCAGCCTCCAGGCCCAGCAGGCCGCCGCCGATGACCACGGCGCGGCTTCCGGCCTTGGCGGCGGCCATCATCTTCTCGACGTCGGCGATGTCGCGGAAGGCGACCACGCCGGGCAGATCGAGGCCGGGCAGCGGCGGCATCAGCGGCTTGGAGCCGGTGGCCAGCAGCAGCTTGTCATAGGCCACCACCTTGCCCGAGGCGGCGGTCACCGTCTTGGCGGTGCGGTCGATGGCGACCACCGGGTCGCCGGTATGCAGTGTGATGCCGTTCTCGGCGTACCATGCGCGCGGATTGATGACGATGTCGTCCACCTGCTTCTCGCCGGCCAGCACCGACGACAGCATGATGCGGTTGTAATTGGTATGGGGCTCGGCGCCGAAGACGGTGACGTCGTAGCGCACCGGCGCGCGGGCCAGCAGGTCCTCGACGGTGCGCATGCCGGCCATGCCGTTGCCGATGACGACCAGGCGCTGGCGGGGGAGAGCGTTCATGTCCAATTCCTCCTTCCGGCCCGCGCGGGGACGGGCTAGTCAAAAAGAAACGGCGCTCCAAAGAAGCCGCAGGCACCCCAAGGGGGCGCAGCTTCAATGGAACGCCGTTGTTCCGGTTCCAGCCGGGGCATCGTTGCCCGCGACCGGAGGTCATCTTTTGCTCGCCATCCGCGCCCTCGCCGTTGAGAGCATTGGGGATGGGGAAACTCAGGTCCTACTTAGCAAGGCGCGGGCCAAATAGCCGGTGGCGGCCTTGCGGGGCTGTGCGCGGGGCCAAGGCTCCGCGCTGCCCAATTTTCGATCAGGCTGCCGCCGCGTGCGGCGTGTTTCCGTGCAGGAAGCGCAGCACCTCGGCGCGGGCATGCATATAGGCCGGGTCGTCGGCCAGCTCGATGCGGCGGCGCGGGCGCGGCAGGTCCACCGGCAGGATCTGGCCGATGGTGGCGGCGGGGCCGTTGTTCATCATCACGATGCGGTCGGCCAGCAGCACACATTCGTCCACGTCGTGGGTGATCATCAGCACGGTGTTGCCGAGCGTGCGGTGGATGTCCATCAGGCTGTCCTGCAGGTGGGCGCGGGTCAGGGCGTCGAGCGCGCCGAACGGCTCGTCCAGCAGCAGCACCTTGGGCTCCATGGCGAGCGCGCGGGCGATGCCGACGCGCTGCTTCATGCCGCCCGAGATCTCGCCGGGCTTCTTGTCCACCGCGTGGTCCATGCGGACCAGGGACAAATTGTGCATCACCCAATCATGGCGCTGGGCCTTGGTCTTGGTGCCCTTGAACACCTTGTCCACGGCCAGGCGGACGTTGTCGTAGACCGACAGCCAGGGCAGCAGCGAGTGGTTCTGGAACACCACGGCGCGGTCGGGGCCGGGGCTGTTGACCTCGCGGCCATCCAGCAGCACGCCGCCTTCGGTGGCCTGAAGCAGGCCGGCGACGATGTTCAGAATGGTGGACTTGCCGCAGCCGGAATGGCCGATGATGGAGATGAACTCTCCCTTCGCGACCTTCAGCGACACGCCGTCCAGCGCGCGGAAGCTGCCCTTGTCGGTCTCGAAGGTGATGCCGACGTCCTCAATGGAAAGATAGGCGTTCATGGCGTGGTCTCCTTGAGGCCGAGCGGAGCGGCCTCGGGCAGGGCGATGGGGTCGAACAGGGCGCCGTCCAGCATGAGGTCGGGGCCCATCTCGATGGGGGCGGTGGCCTTGTCCAGCACCCAGGGGGCGGCATGGTGGCCCTCGGTCTTGTAATCGGTCAGCGGCACCGGCAGGCCCAGCTCCAGCGCGGCCAGGCGGTAGAGATCGGGGCGGTAGGCCTCCTCGGCGGCGCGGCGGGCATCGACGGATTGCGGGGCCAGGTTCCAGCGCTGCATCTGGCGCAGGAACCACACCGCCTGGCTGCGCCACGGGAAGTTGGCGGCATGGCGGTGGAAGGTCAGCAGCGTCAGTCCCTGGCGCACCACGTCGGCGGGCACATTCAGATAGGCCGGCTGGGCCAGGAGCGTGGCCAGCTCGGCGGGGTTGTGGTCGCACCAGCGCGCCGCGTTGATGACCGCCTTGACCAGCCGCGACACCGTTTCGGGATGGACGTCGGCGAAGGCGCGGGTGACGCCCAGCACCTTGTCGATCCGGCCGGCGAAGACGTCGTTGCTGGTGGCGGCGATGCGGCCCAGCCCCAGCTTGGCGGCCAGGCTGCCCCACGGTTCGCCGACGCAGAAGCCGGCAATGTTGCCCGCCGACAGATGGGCCACCATCTGTGGCGGCGGCACCACCACCAGGCGGACGTCGCAATCGGGGTCGATACCGCCCGAGGCCAGCCAGCAGCGCAGCTCCAGGTGATGGGTCGAGAACGGATAGACCATGGCGAAGGCCATGGGCGGCAGGCCCGCCGCCCGGTCCTCGTCCAGCACCGCCTTCAGCGCGGCGGGGGTCAGGCTGTCCATGCGGGCGGCCAGACCTGCGGACAGGGTGATGGTGTTGCCGCCGAGGTTGAGCGCCGCCACCGCCACCACCGGTTCCTGGATGGCGGCCAGGCCCAGGGTCATGGACAGCGGCATGGTCGCCAGCATCTGGGCGCCGTCGAGCGCGCCCAGCGCCACCTTGTCGCGGATGTTCGCCCACGACGCCTCGCGGCTCAGTTCGACCTCAAGGCCCTGCTCGGCGAAGAAGCCGCGCTCCTTGGCCGCCACCAGCGGGGCGCAATCGGCCAGGGGAACGATGCCGAGCTTCAGGCGGCTCTTCTCGACGGTGCTCATCCCGACACCTTCTTGCCGATGACGGTGATCAGGCGGTCGAGCATGAAGCCCACCAGGCCCACATAGACCAGCGCCAGGATGATCTCGCTCATCAGCGAGCTGTTCCAGGCGTCCCAGATGAAGAAGCCGATGCCGACGCCACCGATCAGCATCTCGGCGGCGACGATCGCCAGCCACGACAGGCCAATGCCGATCTTAAGGCCGGTGAAGATGTACGGCACCGAGGACGGCATGACGATGCGGAAGAAGTACTCGATGGGGCTTAGGCGCAGCACGGCGGCGACGTTGCGGTAATCCTGCGGGATGTTGCGCACGCCCACGGCGGTGTTGAGGATGATGGGCCACACCGAGGTGATGAAGATCACGAAGATGGCCGAAGGGTCGGCGGCCTTGAACGCGGCCAGCGAGATGGGCAGCCAGGCCAGCGGCGGCACGGTGCGCAGGACCTGGAAGATGGGGTCGAGTGCGCGGAAGGCGAGCTGGCTCTGGCCGATGATGGCGCCGATCAGAATGCCGACCGAGGCCGACAGGGCGAAGCCCATGGCGACGCGCTTGAGCGAGGCGGCCAAGTGCCAGAACAGGCCCTTGTCGGTGCCACCATGGTCGAAGAACGGATTGGCGATCAGTTCCCAGGTCTCCGCCAGCACCCGCGACGGGCCGGGCAACATGGCGCCGGGCTGGGCGCAGGCGATCTCCCACAGGCCCAGTAGGATGACGAGGCCGATTGCGGGCGGCACGATCGTGCCAAGGGCGGCGCGGCCCTTCTTGCCCCATTGCGGGCGGGGGGCGGCGGGTTTGGACATGGGCGCGGTGGCGGCCTTCATGTCTGATGGGGTGCCGATCAGCGTCATTGTCATCTCCCTCAGGCCATGGCGCGCTTGATGGCGAGGCTCTTCAGGTACGCCGCCGGGTTGGCGGGGTCGAAGATCTTGCCGTCGAAGAAGGTTTCCACACCGCGCGAGGTGGAGGTGGGGACCTGGGCGGCGGACAAGCCGATGGTCTTGGCGGCGTCGCGCCACACATCCTCGCGGTTCACCGCTTTCACCAGCGCCTTGGTGTCCAGGTCCATGGGCTGGTAGCCCCAGCGCTGGTTCTCAGTCAGGAACCACAGATCGTGGCTCTGGAACGGGTAGGAGGCGAAGTCGCGCCAGAACTTCATGGCGGTGGGCGAGCGCTCGACCTTGCGGCCGTCGCCGTAATCGATGGTGCCCAGCGAACGCTCGGAAATGTCGTCGAGCGGCACCTTCAGATATTCGCGGCCCGCGATGATCTGGCACATTTCGGCCAGATTGGCGTCGCACCATGCCTGGGCCTCCATGATCGCCATGGTCGCGGCGCGGGCGGCCTTGGGGTTCTTCTCGGCCCAATCGGCGCGCACGGCGAAGGACTTCTCGGGATGGTCCTTCCACAGCTCGCCGGTGGTGATTGCGGTGAAGCCGATCTTCTGGTGCACCAGCTGGGCGTTCCACGGCTCGCCGACGCAGAACGCCTCCATGGTGTCGACCTTCATGTTGGCGACCATCTGGGGCGGTGGCACCACGATGGTGCTCACATCCTTGTCGGGATCGATGCCGGCGGCGGCCAGCCAATAGCGCAGCCACATGTCGTGGGTGCCGCCGGGGAAGGTCATGGCGACCTTGACTTCCTTGCCGCTGGCCTTGGCCTTGGCGAAGGCGGCGGCCAGCGCCTTGGCGTCGGCGGCGATCTTAAGGTCCTTGTAGGCGTTGGCAACCGAGATGGCCTGGCCGTTGGTGTTCAGCCGGGCCAGGATGTTCATGCCGACCTTGGCGTTGTTCTTGGTGATGCGGCCCGACGCCATCAGGTAGGGCATGGGGGTCAGGATGTGGGCGCCGTCGATGCCGCCGCCGGCCGAGCCCAGTTCCAGATTGTCGCGGGTGGTGCCCCAACTGGCCTGCTTGGCGACGGTCACGTCGGTCAGGCCGTACTTGGCGAAGAAGCCCTTTTCCTTGGCGATGATCAGCGGCGCCGCGTCGGTCAGCGCGATGAAGCCGAAGGTGGCCGCCTTCACTTCAGGGGCGTCGCCGGGAGCGGCATGGGCGCCGCCGGGCAAGGCGGCGCGGGCGGCGGACAGAACGGCCGCCGTGGCAGAGGCCTTGAGCAGGGTGCGGCGGGAGATGGTGTCGGTCATCGTCAAACCCCTCGTCAGGTGAAGAGCAAAAAAATAAAAACGGCGTCCCACGGGATCGCGCGCCTCTGACAGCCAGAGGGCAATCCGTGGAACGCCGTTGTTCCTGACCCGGCCGGGACGTCGTTGCCCGGTGGGTCCGTTCGAATTCGCATCCCCGCCGCCTCGCCGTTGAGCCGACCGGGTCAGCAATCCTGACGCAAGCCGCGTGCCAGATGCGCGGGGCTCGGGAATCCTAGGCCTGGCCAACTGATCGGCAAGGTGTGTGGTTAAAAAATGAACAGCAAAAACAGCCTTGATTAAAAAATAGACAAAACCCCGCACCCTTGCCTCGGCGGATTGCGCTGTAAGTGGAGTTTACTCGAGGGGAGGGTGTCATGCGTCGCTTTGCGGCCATTCTGCTGTTGGGTTTGGCGGCCTGTGCGTTCGACCAACCCCGGGGCACCCGCGAGGGCTACCGCCGCGCCTACGAGATCTGCGGCGCGTGGAACACCCTGACCTGGGTGGCCGGCTGTACCCTGAAGCAGGGCGCGGTGGTCGCCATCGGCCCGGGCCAATCCGTCTCGGCGGAGGAATGTGGCGACTCGTCGGGCTACGAGGCCTACGGCGTCAATCCCCATGCCTGGCAGGTCTATGTGGGCCAGGCCTACAAGCATTCGGAGCTGGCCTGTCTGTCCTCGGCCAGCGACTATCAGGCCGATCCGGGCAACGTGGCGCAGCCGGTGAAGTAACGGCCTTCAGCCCAGCAATTCGGCGGCCTCGATGACCTTGTTGGCGATGTCTATCAGCCGGCATTTGCCGTCCATGGCCATGCGGCGCATCTGGCGGTAGGCCTCCTCCTCATCGACCTTGCGGCGCTTCATCAGGATGCCCTTGGCGCGCTCGATCAGCTTGCGCTCGGCCAGGGTGGTGCGGGCC
>JAEZFE010000019.1 GCA_023437865.1 Pseudomonadota bacterium
TTCCGTTTCCTCGTGCGCCAGACCTTTCGCAAGCTGAATGTGCGTGAGGTGCTGTCCGCCAGCATTCCCGCCGATGCAGACCCCCTGATGGGCCAGATGCCAGACATCGCCCTGGTGGACGTGGACGGCGATGCCGCCTTGGCCTTGGCCTTTCTGGAACGCGTGCGCGCCGCTGCCCCCGAGATGCCGGTGCTGGTGGTCGCCAAGCCGGGCGACAAGCGCATGGTGCTTGATGCGGTGCCCCAGGGTGTAGACGGCTTCCTGCCCAAGCCCGTGTCCGGTCATGAGCTCGGCCTGCGGGTGGCCGAGGCCATCAAAGCGCCCAAGCGCGTGCCGCTGCCGCACAGCGGTGCCTCTACTGCGCCGTCTATGCGCGGCACGGGGAGCGATCGGCAGGGGGAGGCGCCCGCCGTCACACCTTCCGTCGCTGTGCCTTCAACTCGTCCCGCCCCTGGCGGAAGCGAGATCCGGCCCGGTTCCGGCACCTATGGTAGCCCGCCGTCTGGCGACGATCCGGTGCCCGCCAAGCCCGTGGCGGAGAAGTTGACCGACGCCGATCTGGCTCCGGTGGTCGAGAAAAGCCGACGTGAGACCTTCGCCGATTCGCTGCCCGAAGCATTGCGACCCAAGCACAAGGCCGATGCCGCCGCGCGCGCGGCGTGGCAGGAGGAACTCGCCCAGAGCGGCCATGCCGTGAAGCGCCGGGGCAAGGACGTGGCGGCGCTGAACGTGGATGGCATCGTCGCCGCCCATGTGCAGTGGCTGACCAGCCAGGGAGCGCAAGGCAAGCGAGCCGACTTCCGGCTGATGGATCTGGGCGGCATCGATCTGGCCGGGACCGTTCTCGCCAATGCCGGCTTCCGCGAGGTGGAGCTCGGAGATGCCACTTTGGCTGAGGCGCGGCTCGACGGCGCCGACTTCCGTTATGCCAAGCTGGGTGCCGCCGATTTGGCGGGGGCCGAGCTCTCGGTCGCGCATCTGCGCCATGCCGACCTGCGGCTGGCCAATCTGCAAGGCGCCAGCTTGCGCGGCGCCGATCTGTCGGGCGCCCGCCTGTCGGGGGCCAACCTTGCGGGCGCCGATTTCAAGGGCGCCATGCTTGTCGGCAGCGATTTGGCCGAATGCGACCTGTCCCAGGCTGAGAACCTGGCCCAGGCCCAGGTGGACAAGGCGCTGTGCGACATGAAGACCAAGCTGCCACCAGGGGTGCGGCGGCCTACGAAGGCGGAGGAATGAGGCGGGTGGCCTCGCGCTCCAGCTTTCCGCAGACGAACAGCCCCAGCATGCGCAAATCCGCCGCCAGCGACAGAAAAGGATGGCCGAAGGTGGCCGGGCGGTTGCCCTCGATGAGGAAATGGCCGCACCACGCGGTGCCATAGCCCGCGATCACCGCCGCCAGCCCCAGCCACGGCAGGCCCGCTAGCGCGGCGGCCAATAATAGCCCCAGCGCCGCCGCCGTGCCGGCCACGTGCAGCAGGCGGTTGGCGGGATGGGAATGGGCGGCCAGATACACGGGCCAGAATTCGGCGAAGCGCATGCCCGGCATTTGGGGGCGAACCGGCAGCGCCGCAAGCTGTTGACTCTCGGGTTCAACCGGGAGACCTGCCGTCATGCCGAACAGCCATTGGGACAGCACCGCCCAGCGTGTCGGGCGTAACCTCGCCTCCGCGCCCAAGGGCCTCATCGGCTTGGCGCTGGGGGCTGGGGCCGCACTGACCGGTCTTGCCTTCTGGGCCTCGCACCACAGCCGTGAGACCGAACAGGCGAACCCGCCCATGGGTACGTTCATGGAGGTGGGCGGGGTGCGGCTGCACGTGCTGAAACGCGGCTCGGGCCGGCCGGTGGTCTTCATCCACGGCATTGGCGGCATGGTGCAGGAGTGGACGCTGTCGGTGCTGGACCGCGCCGCCCGTCAGTCGCAGGCCATTGCCTTCGACCGTCCCGGCCATGGCTGGAGCAGCCGGCCCAGTTGGAGCCGCTGGGTGCCCGAGAAGCAGGCCGAATTGCTGATGCGCGCCACCCGCCGCATGGGAATCGAGCGCCCGGTGCTGGTGGCCCACAGCTTCGGCACGCTGGTGGCGCTGGCCTGGGCGCTGGACTGGCCCGAAGACGTGGCCGCCCTGGTGCTGATCTCGGGCTATTACTATCCCACCGGGCGGCTGGACCTGCCGCTGCTGGCCGCGCAGAACATCGCCGGTCTGGGCGCGGTGGCGCGCAACACGCTGTCGCCCATGCTGGGCAAGGCCGCCATGCCCAAGCTGATGGAAAAGTTGTTCGAGCCCAACCCGGTTCCCGACGCCATGGCGCTCTATCCCACCGATATGATGCTGCGCCCCGGCCAGATGCGCGCCCAGGCCGAGGATCTGGGCCAGATGAAGGCCGCCGCGCAACGTCTCAGTCCCCGCTATGGCGAGGTTCATGTGCCGGTGGTCATTGTCGCCGGTGATTCCGACCGTGTCGTCGATCCGGTGGCCCATTCCATCCACCTACACCGCGATATCCCGCATTCGGCACTGAAGGTGCTGCCCGAAACCGGCCACATGCCGCAGCACACGGCGCCCGGCGAGGTGCTGGCCGCCATCGATCTGGCCTGGCATGAAGCCGATGTCCAGGCCCACGCGTTGATGGTGCCCCACAAGCCGGCGGGGGACGTGCATCCCATGCTGTAATTGCAATGGGCGGCCACCGTGCTACAAACCGACCTACAGATTTGCAGGTGGAGTAGGTCATGAAGGTGCTGGTGGTGGGCGGCGGCGGCCGCGAGCATGCGTTGTGCTGGAAGCTGAAGCAGTCTCCGCTGCTGACCAAGCTTTGGTGCGCGCCCGGCAATGCCGGCATCAAGGACGTGGCCGAATGCGTCGCCATCGGTGCCGAGGACGTGGACAGGCTGGTGGCCTTCGCCCGCGACAACGCGGTTGATCTGGTGGTGGTGGGGCCCGAGGCGCCGCTGGTGCTCGGCCTTGCCGACAAGCTCAAGGATGCCGGGATTAAGGTGTTCGGCCCCTCGGCGGCGGCGGCCGCGCTGGAGGGCTCCAAGGGCTTCATGAAGGACGTGGTGTGGAAGGCCGGCATTCCCACCGCCTGGTACGGCCGCTTCACCGACATCGACAAGGCCAAGGCGTTCATCCGCGAGAAGGGTGCCCCCATCGTGGTCAAGACCGATGGCCTGGCCGCCGGCAAGGGCGTGGTCGTCGCCATGACCCTCGACGAGGCGTTGAAGGCCGTCGACGACATGATGGGCGACAAGGTGTTCGGTGATGCCGGCAACGAGCTGGTGATCGAGGAATTCCTGGACGGCGAGGAGATCAGCTTCTTCGCCCTGTGCGACGGCAAGACCGCGCTGCCGCTGGTGGGCGCCCAGGACCACAAGCGGGTGGGCGACGGCGATACCGGCCCCAATACCGGCGGCATGGGCGCCTATTCGCCGGCCCCGGTGCTGACCGACGCGCTGCGGACTGAGGTATTCGAACGCTGCGTCCTGCCGGCGGTGCGCACCATGGCCGAGGACGGAAAGCCGTTCACCGGCGTGCTGTTTGCCGGCCTGATGATCACTGCCGCCGGCCCCAAGCTGCTGGAATACAACGTGCGTTTCGGCGATCCGGAGTGCCAGGTGCTGATGGCCCGTATGAAATCGGACCTGCTGCCCGTCCTGCTGGCCGGCGCCGAAGGCCGCCTCGATAACGTGCAAGTGGAATGGCGCGATGATTGCGCCCTGGTCGTGGTCATGGCCGCCGAGGGCTATCCCGGCAGCTATAAGAAGAACACGGTGATCCGTGGCTTGGCCCAGGCCAATGAGGTGGAGGGCGTGACCGTGCTGCACGCCGGCACCGCGTTCAACGAAGCGGGCGAGGTGGTTGCCACCGGCGGCCGCGTGCTGGGTGTCACCGCCTATGGCGCCACCGTCAAGCAGGCCCGTGAGCGTGCTTACCAGGCGGTGGATCGCATCGACTGGCCCGAGGGCTTCTGCCGGCGCGACATCGCCTGGCGTGCGCTTTCGCGCGAAGCCTGACGGGTCGCGCGCTTGACCGCGACTCGCAAGGGCGCGCGCAGCTGCGCTGACATCGACCCGGTGGTGCTGGCGGAGTTGAACGCCGGCACCGCCGAGACGCTGACTCTGTCGGAATGCCTGGGCGTGGATTTCGCCGCCTTGATGCGGGCGGCTTTGCCCCAGGTGGACGCGGCGCCGTTGGTTGCCGCCGCTGGTGACGGCGTGACCCGGCGCATGGCGCTGGCGGCTCAACTGGCGCTTGATGCCATGGGGGGCGAGGCCTTGGTGCGGCTGGCCGGGCACCGCTCCGACACCGTGCGCGGTTGGGCGGCCTATGCGGTGGGCCTGGTTCCGCAACTGACCCTGGCCGAACGCTTGGTGAGGATCCGTCCGCTGGCCGACGATCCCCATTTCGGCGTGCGCGAATGGGCTTGGCTGGGCATCCGCGCCCATGTGGTGGCCGCCCCCCTTGCCGTACTGGACTTGTTGGTGCCGTGGACGGCCGAGGCATCGCCCTATCTTCGCCGCTTTGCTAGCGAAGCCACCCGCCCGCGTGGCGTCTGGTGCAGCCACATCACCGCGCTGAAGGGCGATCCGACGCCGGGCCTGAGGGTGCTGGAGGCGCTGAAGGGCGACGGCGAACGCTATGTCCAGGATTCGGTGGCCAACTGGCTCAACGATGCCGGCAAGGATCACCCGGATTGGGTGCGTGCGCTGTGCAAGCGGTGGAGCGGCGAGGCGTCGCCGTATGTGCTGAAGCGGGCGCTGCGGAGTCTTTAAGGCCGTCCGTCAGTCAAACATCCTGAGGGCCGCAAACACGGCATAGACGGCGAACAGGGCGGCGATGCCGGCGCGGGCCGGCACGGATGTGCGCGCATGGCGGCGAAGCCGGCGGGCCACAACGATGCTGAAGAGCGGAAACGCCGCTGCGATCGTCAGCACCAGGACCGGCCCCTCCATGCGGAAGGAGACGGTCTTGCCCAACAGCATCGTGCCGCCGATCAAGGCAAGCCAGAGGGTCAGGCCTGCAAGGCCGATCCAGCCAAAGATGACGACAGTCGTGGCGGTCAGGTCGAAGACATCGCCCCAGAAATCCCGCTTCTCCGGTCCGACAGCCGAATCTGGGACCACGGCCGTCACGCTTCCAGCACCTGCAAGATCTGTCCGTCAGCGCCGAAGCAGGCGCAGGTGAGCGGACCGCCAAAGCCGGCACCCGCATCCAGCGTGGCCGTGAATGCACCGATGTGCAGGCCGCCGTGGCGGCGGTCGGAACCGCGCACCACCAGCTTGTAACCGCCATAGGGGGTGTCGAGCTGGTCGAAGCCGGCCGAACCCCACCAGAACGCGTCCATCTGCGCCGAGATGGGGCGCGACGGGTCGAGGCCGGCATGGACGAACAGCAGGGTGTTGTCGTCGGTATAAGCCGCGTGCTTGAGCACGCTCATCAGCGCGGTGTGGCCGTCATAGCCGCGCATGCTCTGGCGCAGATTGCTGGTCCAGCGGGTCAGCGCCAGGATGCCTTCGCGCGCCATTCCCAGACCCTCTTCCATGCTGCCGCCATAAGCGGCGATGGTGGGGCCAATGCCGTGTTCGACCATCCATTTCAGGACGTTGAGCGGGTTGGGGGCGAATTGCAATTGCAGCAGCTTCTGCCACATCTCTTCCTGGGCGCCGCGCAGATAGACGATGTCGTCGACCTCTACGCCCGGCTTGGCCAGAAAGGCGCGGCGGAACATCAGGACCTCGTCGACGGTCTCCCGCACCGCCTGTCCATAGCCGAGGTAATCGCCCAGATAGACGATCTGGTCGCCCGCTTTGGCGTCCAGTTCCAGCCGCGCGTGCAGGGCGCGCAGGCGCTCGACCTCGCTGTGGATGGCAGCGATCGCCCAGATGCGGCCCGATCCGCGCAAAGTGGCGAAGACGTTGCTGTCCGACAAAATAGCGTCCGTGTCCCCAAAGAAGTTCGCCGCATGGTCGCAGGCGCAAGCGAATCCGTCAATGTTGCGCTGCAAGCGAACAGGGCGGCCCGCTGGGGCCGCCCTGAAAAACCACCGTTCCGTCAGCCGCTACGGTAGGCGCAGCGAGGGATGGAGCGGCTGAGAGCCTCGCGCCGTGGGCGCTGCTTACGCGGCGTCCAGCAGCTCGGTCAACTTGGTGGCGGCGGTGGTGGTGTCGATGCGCTCGACCGCCGCCAGCTCGGCAGCCAGGCGTTCCAGCGCGGCTTCATAAATCTGACGCTCGGAATAGGATTTGTCTGGCTGGTTGGCGTTGCGGTGCAGGTCCCGTACCACTTCGGCGATGGACACCGGGTCGCCCGAATTGATTTTTGCCTCATATTCCTGGGCGCGGCGCGACCACATGGTGCGCTT
>JAEZFE010000133.1 GCA_023437865.1 Pseudomonadota bacterium
AGTGTCGGTGGTTCGATTCCGCCCCTGGGCACCATTGAATTCCTAAAGGCCTGAAACTGCTACAGTTTCAGGCCTTTATTGTCCCACCGCCGCGCTTTGCGGTTCCAGGTGGGACACTTCCGGTGACGTTCTGTTCCGCTGGCACCACGAGATGCATGGCCGATTCAGCCAGGCGCTTTCGGTTGGCCTTCTTGGTGTACAGCGCCGCCTGCTTCGGGCTCTCCCAGCCGTAGATCGCCATCAACTGATGCTCGGTCGCGCCGTTCTCAGCGGCGATCGTTGCGCCGGTCTTTCGCAAGCCGTGGGCAGAACAGTGGGACAGGCCCGCTTCGTTGCAGCGCTTGCGGAACCAGTTGCCGAAGCCATCCGAGCTGAAGGGCTTGTCGAACTCGGTTACAAGATAGGCCAGGTGCCCGGAAGACGGGGTGGCGTCTAGAACTGTGCGCAGTTCTGGCAGGATGGGCAACTCCCGTTGCTTGGGGTTGCGGCTGCGGCCCTTGACCTCGGTCCAGATCAGGTGGCCGTTGCGCTCCATTTGGGGGCCGAGGCGGACCACGTCAGACCGCCGGACGCCGGTGTACAGCAGCAGCGCCAGCGCCAGCCGCGCCTTGCTCCCCAGCGGGTGGCGCGTCTCGAACTGGCGGACCTCGGTTACCGTCCAGGTGTGGTGGCCATCGGGATTGCCCTTGAGGTATGGAACGTCGCGCGCCGGATTGGTCTCGGCCAGGCGCACGGTGTCGTCGGTGGCCCAGGCGAACACCTGGCGCAGCGCCTTGACGATGGAGTTCGCCGCCTCTGGCGCGTCGGCCCGGTCATCGCGCATGGCGCGGACGTGGCGCGGCTCCATTCTGGCAAAGGGTTTCTGGCCGTGCGGCTTGCCCTCGGGCGTGGCACGTGCCTCGCAAAGCTTGTCGAGTATCAGCCGGCGGACGTGGCGTGTCCGCTGGTCCAACTGCTTGTATTCGGCGCTGCCGTAATAGCGCTCGATCAGCCAGCGCAGCGAGCCTGGCGCCATCGGTGCCGGCGTGTCGGCCTTACCCTGGCCATCGCCCTCCAGCTCCGCCAGGGCCGCCCGGTACTCGACCACGAATTCGGGGCTGCCGATCTCGGACAGCAGGCGCTTTTTGCGGCCATTGCGGCGGACATAGATCCGCACGTTGCCGTGCCGGTCCACATCCTCGACCACGTATTTCAGCCGCAGCTTCACGGCAAAGGGCTCCTATTCCGTACCGCCTTTGCGGTGCATGTTGGTGATGATCCAGTGTCCGGCTTGCCCTTCGACCCACTTAGTCAGGGCGGCTTTCGTCGTCGCTTTCTCACGCCCAGGGCGCGGATGGAAACCAGCGGCGGCAGCCTCATGAAGGATCAGCTCGGCAATGCGCCGGGCAATCTTGTCGGTGACTTCAATCGTGGCGCTGGCGTCATCCATCCTGGCGCTCCTAACGGTATAGCGCGTCAAGCCGCGCCTGGGCGGCCTCGGCATGCTTTGAAGCCCATAGGTAGGCGCTGACGGCGGCGCCCTCGATCAGCGCCCAGGCGTACGCCACCAGAGCAAACCATAGGCGCTTAAAGGCCATTCCTCGCTCCCTTAATGTGCCGCCTTCGCGGCCTCGTATGCCTCTATGGCGATGTCGGCTTGAAAGCGGAAATCTCGTTTGGTGTGCTCATCGAGCTTCTGCCATTCGTCATCGCCTTCAACCAGCGACAGCGCCTTAGCCACCGCCTCGAGCACCGCAGGGTCAGTGGCCATCGGCATGCTGAGCGCCTTTCAGGTGGGCACCATCCTGCAGGGCGGTGCGCTGTTGTTCGGTCAGCCGTGGCCACAGCCACTCCATGGCCTTGATCGCCCCCGCGATCCCGCGCGTTGTCTTGCCGGCCCTGGCGTCGGAGACGCGGGCCTCCGACGCATCAAGGATTCGGGCCAATGCGCGGTTGGTCAGCTTGGCCATCACCGAGCAACCAAAGCCATGTTGTGCCCGGTCTGCGGCTTGACGCCATAGTCCTCGGTGGCGACGGACCAGGCGGCAGACTCGGCGGCACTCACCTCTTCCGGAGGCGTATCGGCGTCTTCGTCCGACAGGGCGGCGTGGATGCGCGCGGCGTCATCAGCGGACAGCGACTTAACCCAACCTTCCAGGTGGGTGGCGCCCTTGGCGGCGTCCTGGCTATTGGCCCAGTCGTTGGTGTCGATGCCGAAGGCCAGGCCGTGCACGGTGATGATCTGCATTTTCCCCCCATCGCTGCGGCACCAGCGCCGCTCTTGATGGTGTAAGTATGCTGTAACGGCAATCTCAACGCAACAGGAAAATATGCCGTAACGGCAAACGCTCCTATTCCATTCTCTGCGATACGAGGCGCAACGCCGCCGCCATGGTGTTCGCTCGACGCTCAGCCGCTTCCAAGCTGTCGGGCGCATACACAGAGGCAATGACCCCTTCAGGCCCGTCGATGCGGAAACATTCGTGCAGGTCACCGGGGTAATGGAAGGGGCCTGACACCTTGTACTCATCCCATGCAAACGGCATCGGTCGGCTCCTTTACCGTTCTACCGGCCAGAAAAAGGTTGCCCCGGCCTCGCTTGTGGCGGCTTGGTAGGTCTTCCGACACTCAACCTCGGCCTGCCCCTCTTGCGGGACAATAGCCGCCAGTGCTCCGTCCGCGCCTATCTCGACGCGGTCAATGATGCGCGGGATGCCGCAGTAGCGGCATTTCTGGACAAGACGTTCTCCGGCCGCCGTCCCGCCAATCTTGATCGGCTCTCGGACTACGTCGCCCCACCAATGCTCGCTGTCCATCTTGTCGCTCCTTATTCGTTCTGCGCCTGCATGGCGCGCTTGAGATACAGGGCGTGGTCCAGCGCCTCTTCGTAGGCGTGCTGCAACCAGTCCTTCAGGCCCAAGTCGGTGCGGGCCAAAGTCACCCCGTACTTCTCGATCCCGCGCCGGCTGCGCTGCTCCAGATCGGCCTGGACGGCCTGCACGATGGGGTCAGTCGTCACACCCTGCGCTCCTTAAGCATTCTGCGGGGAAAACTCACCGCACCAATCGTCTCCGTCCACGTCGGGGAAGCGCCACCCGCTATCCGATCGGTATTGAGGTGGGAAGCGGTGGCACCTCCCACCCCTCTTGTCATAGAACCTACACCGCCTGCACTCGTCGGCTTCCATCACCCTTCCTCCTCACTTTCCCCGGCGCCTTGCCGGCGGTTTGTCCTCGCGCAACACCACCTCGGCGATGGTCTTGGCGTCCTTCACGATGATGCCGTGGTGCTTGGCCAGGGCATCGCGGATTTCGGCGTTGGTCTTGTCCATGTTGACCATGGCCTTGACCAGTTTCTCGGCGGCGCTGCCCTCGGGGATCTTCTTCGGCGCCCCGCCGAGTTTGCCGCGCCGGCTCATTTCCTTCTTGTCCTGGCAGGTCTTCTCAATCTGCCAACGGCGCTTCACCTCAAGGCTGGCGGCCACGCTGCCGGGGTGATGTGTCAGGCCGGTCTCAAGGTCGCGGATCATGCACCCGCGCTTCTCGATATCTGCCAACCGCGCCTTCAGCGTCACCTCATCGGGCGCAAGCAGATGCAGACTTGCGACCACCAGCACATCCCCATCCTCCCCGCGCATGTCCTGCCATGCCTCGTTCCAGTCGCTATTGAGGTGGTTCTTGTCCACCCCGGCGGCCAACAGGTCTTCAATCTGCCGCGCAGCCGTCAGCCGCTTCGCCTGCCTGATCCAGCCAATATCCATACCGAATAACCTGCTACGCGCATTTCAGTTATTCCGCATGTTATTCCGGTGCTTTTTCTACCGCAAGAAGGTCAACGGCCTTTCGGCTTCCCGAGCCACTCCCGAAGCGCCTCGGGCACATCATTTTCGGCTGCGGCAACCAGCCGCTTATCATCGATCGGAGTGCCGCCGCCGCGCTTGGCGATGACCTGGCGCAGCAGATCTCGGGGCAGTTCGACCGGCACGCTGTCCTTGCTCATGGCGCCCTCCGTCCCTATTTGCACAGACATGATCGTCACCATCCACGCCCCTCATCAGGTTGGCATTCACAAACCGGCAACCAGCCCCAAGGCGCCCGCCCTGGTCATCGGGCCGGGCGGTGAGGTTCTGGGAACCGTGCCCCTAAACTCTGTCGCTGAGTATCTGGCGGGCAGCGTCATGGTGGAGATGGACGCCGAGGCCGATGGCGATACTCTGCGGAATATCGGCCCCG
>JAEZFE010000209.1 GCA_023437865.1 Pseudomonadota bacterium
CTTCTCGCCCAGGCCCTCGATGTCGAAGGCGTTGCGGCTGGCGAAATGGATTAGGCGTTCGATCGCCTGGGCCGGGCAGACCAAGCCGCCGGTGCAGCGCCAGCCGGCCTCGCCCTCGATGCGCACCGCATGGCTGCCGCAGGCCGGACAGACCGGCGGCTCGCCACCCAGCTTGGCGCGCATGTCGAATTCAGAGGGGCCGCGCTCGGTGTCCGGCACCGGGCCGACCACCTGGGGGATGACATCGCCGGCCCGCTGGACAATGACGGTGTCGCCCTCGCGGATGTCCTTGCGGCGGATGTCGTCCTCGTTATGCAGCGTGGCGCGGCCCACCACCACGCCGCCGACGTTGACCGGTTCCAGCTCGGCCCATGGCGTCAGCACGCCGGTGCGGCCCACCGAGATGTGAATGGCCTTGAGGTGGGTGCGCGCCTGCTCGGCGGGGAATTTGTGGGCGGTGGCCCAGCGTGGCGAGCGGCTGACGAAGCCGAGACGCTGCTGCCAGTCGAAGCGGTCCACCTTATAGACCACGCCGTCGATGTCGTAGGCGAGGTTCGCCCGTTCCGCGCCGATGCGGTGATAGAAGGCCAGCACGGCGTCCACGTCATCACAGCGCGTCGCTAGCGGATTGGTGGGAAAGCCCCAGGCCTTCAGTCTCTCCAAAAAGCCCCAATGGCTGTCGGCCACCGGCTCGGACACTTCGCCCATGGCATAGGCGAACAGGCTCAGCGGGCGCTGGGCGGTGATCTTCGGGTTGAGCTGGCGCAGCGAGCCGGCGGCGGCATTGCGCGGATTGGCGAAAATCTTGTCGCCCGCGGCTTCCTGGCGCTGGTTGAGCGCCATGAAATCGGCCTTGGTCATATAGACCTCGCCGCGCACTTCCAGCACGGCGGGCGCCCCGTCGATGCGGCGGGGCAGGGAGGCCAGCGTTAAAAGGTTCTCGGTGACGTTCTCGCCCTCGGTACCGTCGCCGCGCGTCGCGCCCTGGACGAACTCGCCGTTCTCGTAGCGCAGGCTGATGGAGAGACCGTCGATCTTGGGCTCGGCCACCAGGGCGATGGCGGCGTCAGGGGCCAGCGCCAGGAAGCGGCGGATGCGCCCGACGAACTCGCGCACGTCGTCGTCTTCGAAGGCGTTGTCGAGCGACAGCATGGGCACGGCGTGGCGCACCTTGCCGAAGCCCTCGGCGGGGGCGGCGCCAACCTTGGCTGTGGGGCTGCCGGCGGCCAGCTTGGGGAATTTGTCCTCGATGGCGAGCAGGCGGCGCTTGGCCGCGTCATAGACGGCGTCGTCCACTTCGGGGGCGTCTGCGCCATGGTAGAGCGCGTCCCAGCGGGCAACCTGCTGGGCCAGGGAGGAATGTTCCAGGGCGGCTTCGAAGCTGGTGAGTGCTTCCACGGGAATTTCTTTGCTCATGGTTTCTTTCTTATCCTCAAGCCGACCATGGTCATAGCCCCTTTGATGGGGTAGGTTACGCACGTTATGCTGGACAAAACGCGCTTCTTTGGCCTTCAGGCCCTTCTCGCCGGTACCTCCTTGGGTGCCGCGGGCGCGGTTTATGTGGTGCTGGGCGGCGGTGCCGACCAGCAGGCGGCGGCGGTCTTTCTGGCCGGAACCATGGCCGTGGGCGGCACCATCATCAGCTCTTGGCTGGTGACCCCATGGTTGCGGCGGCTGGCGTCGAGCGAGCAGCGCTACCGCGATCTGGTCGAGCACATGAAGGGCGCCGTGGCCGTGCTGCGGGCTATCCAGGGCGGGCGCGACTTCGTGGTGGCCGACATCAACGACGGCGCCGAGCTGATCGATGGGCGCTCGCGCGAGGAGGTGGTGGGCCTGCCGGTGACCACTCTGTTCCCCGCTTTTGACGAGCACGGCCTGCTGGAGGCGGTGCGCCGGGTCTACGCCACCGGCCAGCCCGAGCACCAGCCCATGGCGTTCTATCAGGACGACCGCATTTCCGGCTGGCGTGAGCACAGCTTCTTCCGCCTGCCCTCGGGCGAGGTGGTGCATATCTATGACGACCTGACCGATCGCAAGCGCGCCGAGGCTGGCCTGCAGATGGCGGCCGCCGTGTTCCAGCATACCGGCGAGGGCATCGTGGTCACCGATGCCCAGGGGCGCATTCAGCGCATCAATCCGGCCTTCACGGCAATCACCGGCTACGAGCTGGAAGAGGTGATGGGCCGTTCGCCGCGCCTGCTGAAATCCGAGCATCAGAAGCCGGAATTCTATCGCGACATGTGGTCGGCGCTGACCGCGACCGGACGCTGGCAAGGCGAGATCTGGAACCGCCGCAAAAACGGCGAGGCCTATCTGGAATGGCTCACCATCAATGCAGTGAAGGACGAGCACGGGCAAGTGGCCCATTTTGTCGGCGTGTTCGACGACATTTCGGAGCTGCATGAGAAAGAGCAGCGCCTGCGCCACCAAGCCTATCATGACGCCTTGACCGGTCTGGCCAATCGTACGCTTCTGCTCGACCGCCTGGAGCACGCCATTGCCACCGCCGACCGGGGCGACCGCAAGGTGGCGGTGCTGTTCCTCGACCTCGACCGCTTCAAGGTGGTCAACGATTCGCTGGGTCACGACGTCGGCGACGAATTGCTGAAGGCGGTGGCTCATCGCCTGAAATCGTCGCTGCGTCGCGCCGACACGGTGGCGCGCCTGGGCGGCGACGAGTTCGTGGTGCTGGCGACCCAGTGGGAGACCCTGGCGGACGTCACCCAGTTGGCCGACAAGGTGCTGGAGCTGCTGAAGGCGCCATTCAACGTCGGCGGCCATGACCTGCCGGTGGGCGGCTCCATCGGCATCGCCCTGTATCCTGCCGACGGTACCGCCGCCGGCGAGCTTCTGAAGCATGCCGACACCGCCATGTACGCGGTCAAGGAAGGCGGGCGCGACGGCTACCGCTTCTTTGATCCCAGTATGAATGCCGAGGCAGTGGAGCGGCTGACGCTGGAAAGTGCCCTGCGCCTGGCGGTTGAGCGCCAGGAATTCGAGGTCCATTACCAGCCCAAGGTGCGGCTTTCCACCGGCCGGGTGGCAGGCATGGAGGCGCTGGTGCGCTGGCGCCATCCCGAGCATGGCATGGTCTCGCCCGCCCGCTTCATCCCCCTGGCCGAGGAGACCGGCCTGGTGGTGGGCTTGGGCGAATGGGTGCTGCGCGCCGCCGCGCGGCAGGTCCGGGTCTGGCGCGATGCCGGCGACAATCCTGGTCCGGTGGCGGTCAATGTCTCGGCCCGCCAACTGGCGCTGCCCGATTTCGCCGCCCGCGTCGCCGCCATCTTGGCGGAGGAGAGGGTGGAGCCGGGTGCCATCGACCTGGAAATCACCGAAACCGCGATCATGCGTGAACCTGATCGCGCCGCCGCCCAATTGGCCGAGCTGGCCGCCATGGGCGTGCACATCGCGCTCGACGATTTCGGCGTGGGTTATTCAAGCTTGGGCTACCTCAAGCGCCTGCCCATCTCGGTGCTGAAGATGGACCGCTCGTTCATCCACGACGTTATCGACAGCATGGACGCGGCGTCGCTGGCGCGCGGTATCGTGCGCCTTGCCATGGCGCTCGACATCGACGTGGTGGCGGAAGGCGTCGAGACCGCCGAGCAGGTTGAATTCCTGCGCGCCTGCGGCTGCGACGTGGTCCAGGGCTATTATTTCTCGCGGCCACTGCCGCCCGCCAAGCTGGGGGCGGAATTCCTGGGCCGCGAGGTGGTGGCCCTCTAAGCCGCCACCCGCGATACCGGATCTTCACTGTCAACCAGCGGCAGCATGACGCTGAACACCGAGCCCAGGCCTTCTCGTGAGCGGGCGGAGACCTCGTGACGAAGCAGGCGGGCGGCACGGTCCACCACCGACAGGCCCAGGCCCAGGCCGCGGGTGCGGTCGCGCTCCGAATTTCCCACCTGATAGAAGTCCTCGAACACCGCATCCAGTTTGTCGGCGGCGATACCGATGCCGGTATCCCATACCTCGATGCGCAGCGCATCGCCCTGGCGGCGGCAGCCCAGCAGCACACCGCCGGTGTCGGTATAGCGGATTGCATTGGACACCAGATTGCTCAGCAGACGCTGGAGCAAGGCGGCATCACTGCGCACCACGCAATTGGTGCCGACCATGCGCAGCGTTAGGCCTTTGGCCTGGGCTTCGGGGGCGAATTCGCGCATCAAATCGTTCAACACCGGCTGCAGCGGCATATCGGTGACGGTGGGCGCCAGAATGCCCGCTTCCAGCACCGAAACATCCAGGTAATTACGCAAAACCTCCTCGCCGGCGGCCAGGGCCTCGCTGGCGCCGGTTAGGATGCGGCGGTCCTTGGGCTCCGTGACACGGGTATCAAGCAGGTCCAGGAACAGGCGCAGCGCCTGCAGCGGCTGGCGCAGATCGTGGCTGGCCGCGGCCAGGAAGCGGCTTTTGCTGTCGTTGGCGGATTGGGCCTCCAGGACGGCCTGCCGCATGCGCTCCTCCGACCGCTTCAGCGCGTCGGTGGCGCAGTCACGATCGATCATGGAGCGGCGGAAGCTGTCGACGGCACGGGCGATGGCCCCCACTGCGTTGGTGTGGTCCAGGTAGGGTATGGCCACCGACGTGTCGCCGTCGGCAAGACGCAGCAGGCAGCCGCGCAGCCGGGTCAGCGGCTGGTGAGTGCGGAGGAATACCAGAGAGCCGAAGGCCACCACAGCCAGTGACCCGCCGGCCATGAGCGCCAGCAGCAAGGCGCTGAATTCGGCCTCGCGCTCATTGGCCAGCGCCCGTTCGCGCAGATGGACGGCATAGCTGCGTTCTGTCTCGACCACGGCGCTCATGGCGGCGAACAGCGTGCGGTAGGCCTGCTCGCCTTCGGTGTGGTGGACGTAGGCAGCATCGGACCAGCGCCCGTCGATCAAAAATTCGCTTACCCGTTCGCGGCTTTCGCGCCACTCGGCAAGGGCAAGGAACAGCGGGCGCAGATTGTGGGCGTCGTCGGGGCTGCCTAGCACCACCTCGGTCAGGGCATCGTTGAGGGCACGTTCATGTTTGGCGGCTTCGCTGACGGCATATCCCGCCTCAGCCAGATCGCCGGCGACCACTTGGTCGCCCATGCTGTTGTGCAAGGCATGGGCATGCTCGTGGGCACGCAGCAACGCCTCTGCCAGGGCGAACGGATGGTCGCGTAGATGCTCGCTGGCGCGTGCCAGCCGATCAACCCGCTCCAACGCCACATAGGCGGCGGCGGCGGTGAAAATGATGAACAGGCCCAGCCCGAGCCACTTGTAACGACGCATATCCAAGGTGATTCGCCCGTTGGCAGCGGCGGCGTGCGGCCCTGCCGGAGGATGTCCGGAACCATGATAGGAAGGTGGGGCTGGGTGGGGATATAGAGCCAACGGCATGAATCGGGTGAATACCCTAGGTCATTAGTTTTATCCGCCCACCATGGCAAGGCCGGGTTCGGCGGTGCCCGCCTGTTTCACGTGCTCGGTGAAGTATTTAATACGCTTCGCCGCGTCCAGCGCTGGCCGGGCAAAATAATAGCCCTGGGCGTAGTCCACCTCGACCTCGCGCAGGACCTGCATGGTTTCTGCGTCTTCAACACACTCGCCCACGGTGACGATGCCAAGGTCGTGGCACAGGCCGGTCAGCGCCTTGAGCACCGAGCGGCCCTTGGGATCGCGGGCATCCTCAATGAAGGTGGAATCGATCTTGGCGAAGTCCACGGGCAGCACACGCAGCAGATCGAACGCCGCGCCCCCCGACCCGAAATCGTCGAGCGAAACACGGACGCCGAGTTTGCGGATGCGGGTCAGCAGGCGCTTGGCCTCATTCAGGTTATAGATTCTGCCTGCGTCGGTTACCTCAAGAACCAGACGGCCAGTCACCTGGCGGTTCTCTTCCAATTGCTTCAGCAGCGCATGGTAGAAGGCGGGATTGCCGAGGCTGTGCCCCGAGATGTTGATTGAAATGGTGGCAAGTGCCGAAATTTCGCCTGGACTGCGCAGCAATTTCAGCGCCTTGCCGACGGCCATCAGGTCGAATTCACCGATCAGGCCCACCTCGGTGGCGAAGGGAATGATCTGCGACGGCACGAAATATCCGCCATTATGGGTCAGCCGGCTGAAGGCCTCGTATTTCAGCACCGCACCGGTGCGCAGGTTGACGACCGGCTGGAACAGAAAGGCCAGCTTGTCCTCGCCCTTGACCATCTTGCGGAAATTCCGCACGCGGGCCAGGGTGTCCTCCACCGCCAGGCGGGCGCCATCGGCCAGCGACTTCATGGCAAAGCCCGCGCTGTCGCGCAGGAAGTTGTTGAGGATGTAGTTCATGGCCTTGGAGATGTCGTCGTCGGACAGCCCGCTGTCCTCCATCTCCAGGGTGGCGCTGTGCATCTTGACCGAGGTGGCTTTGCCGGTCTGGCCTGAAAACCAGCCGGCCAGTTGGGAGAGGCGCTGCTGAAGCTCCTGGGCCGGCATGTTCTCGTCGTGGACCAGGCCGAACGTGCGGTCCGTCAGCGGGCCCGCCGAGGCACCGCGTACCGACGCTTCCTCCAGCGTGTGGATCACCGTTGACAGGAAGCCTTGCACCACGGCGGGCTCAAGCGCGTCGAAATTGGTGCCCGACAGGTCGAACAAGGTCAGCGTGTAATCCTGGCCGCTCCGGTTTGCCTCGTTCAGGCGTTGCCGTACCATGTCGATGAACTGCGCTTTGTGATCGATTTCCCCGGAAATCCGGTCGGACTCGGGCATGGCCATGGGGGGAATGCGCGACAGGACGACGTGGTAAGTGTCGGGGAATTGGGGCAGGCGGATGCCCGAGACACGCAACCGCGACACCGTGCCGCCCGAGCCCACCAGCGTCAGCATGGTATGGTCCAGCCGCCCGGTGTTCTTCAGTCGAAGCAAAGCTTCGTCGAAGCGCTTGCGGTCCTTTGGGTGGATGAAATCGGCCAGCCGCCTGTTCAGCAGGTCGCTATCCGACAGGCCGTAAACGGCTTCGCCCGCGCCCGCTGAGTAGGCGACAACGTCATCGGCGTTCACTTCAAGCAACAAGTCCGCGCCCGCAAATGCGAATGCGATGAAGCGATCTCGTTGCGCTTTCAACTTTTCTACGAGTGAAGTGTCAACGCCCATTTCCCCTCCCCCGAGAGCGGCGTTTACACGGATTTACACCGTGACTTCACATGACATTAACGGAATCTAAATCTGTGCGCAAGTTTTGTGCGCCTTTCGTATTAGTTCATCGGAACAAGGTGGTGCCATTGCCTGTTCGTTGGGCAATGGCACTCCTTTCGAGGAGGATTTCTTGCCCTCCGACGGCATAGGCCTCTAGATTGCCCCCTTCTAATCAGCGCAAAGCCGCTGACTCGGCGCGGCGGAGGGCGGCAATAGTCATGGCGCCACGCTCGGCCTAGTCAATGGGTGGGACAATGTTCGCGGAATTCCTGCAGTACCTGTTCGCGGGCCTGACGTCGGGTGCCATCTACGCGCTGGCCGGGCTGGGCTTTTCCATCATCTACAACTCCAGCCACGTGATTAACTTTGCCCAGGGCGAATTCATCATGATCGGCGGCATGTCCACGGTCACCCTGGTGGCCGCCGGGCTGCCCTTGCCGGTGGCGGCGCTGGCGGCGGTGCTGATCACCATGGCGGTGGGCGTGGCGCTGGAGAAGTTCGCGGTGGAGCCGGCGCGCAACGCCGACGTCACCGCCATCATCATTATCACCATCGGCGCCTCGATCTTCCTGCGCGGCGCCGCTCAGGTGCTGTGGGACAAGGAGTTCCACTCGCTGCCGGCGTTCTCGGGCGACACCCCCATCCACATTTTTGGCGCGACGCTGATGCCGCAAAGTGTGTGGGTGGGGGGCGTGACCATGCTGGTCATCGCCGCGCTGTGGTGGTTCTTCAACAAGACCCTGTTCGGCAAGGCCATGCTGGCCACCTCGTTCAATCGCATAGCCGCCCAATTGATGGGGATTGCGGTCAAGAAGGTGCTGATGGTGGCGTTCGCCCTGTCGGCCCTGCTGGGCGCGGTGGGCGGCATCGTCGTGACCCCCATTACTTTCACTAATTACGAGGCGGGCATCATGCTTGGCCTCAAGGGCTTCTCAGCCGCCGTTCTGGGCGGGCTGGGCAGTGGCGCGGGTGCCATTGTCGGCGGTCTGCTGGTGGGGGTGGCCGAGGCTCTGGCCTCGGGTTACCTGTCCTCGGCGTACAAGGACGCCATCGCCTTCATCATCATCCTTTTCGTCCTGTTCTTCATGCCGAGCGGCCTGTTCGGCAAGAAGGGCGCCGACCGGGTCTGATCCATGTGGAAATCCCCCCGCACTGGCGGCGTGGCCGTGTTGGCGGCGCTGGTGGCCGTTGCACCGCTGGCCTTTCCCAACGCCTATTTCTATGACGTGGCGGTCAACGCGCTGTTCAATGCGGTGGTCTGCGTCGGGCTGAACCTTTTGATCGGCTATGGCGGCCAGATCAGCCTAGGCCATGCCGGCTTCTTCGCGCTGGGCGCCTACGGCTCGGCCATCCTCACCGGCAAGTATGGGTTTCCGCCCCTGGGGGCCATGCTGACTTCGGCGGCGGCGGTGGGGGGGCTGGCCATCATCGTGGGCCGGCCGATCCTCAAGCTCAAGGGCCATTACCTGGCGATGGCGACGTTGGGCATCGGCATCATCATCCACATCGTCCTGAAGACCGAGTCCCAGTGGACCGGCGGCCCGGACGGCATCGGCGTGGACCCGTTCCAAATCATGGGCTTTGCCTTGCCCGGCGAGCAAGCGTGGTACTGGCTGGCCGCCGCCCTGCTGGTGCTTGCCGTGTGGATGGCGCAGAACCTGATCGATTCGCCGGTGGGCCGTGCTCTGCGCGCCGTGCACGGCTCCGAGGTGGGGGCCGAGGTCGTCGGCGTCGATACTACCCGCTACAAGGTGATGGTCTTCGTGATTTCGGCGGTGCTTGCCTCGCTTGTGGGCTCGTTGTTCGCCCATAAGAACGGCTTCATCACTCCCGATGTTGGCGGCTTCTTTCGCTCCATCGAGCTGGTGACCATGGTGGTGCTGGGCGGCATGGCTTCGACCTTCGGCGCCGTTATCGGCGCGGTGATCCTGACGCTCCTGCCTCAGGTGCTGGCCGCCGTGGAGGAGTACGAGGCGATGGTGCTGGGAGCCATCATGATGGGCACCATGATTTTCATGCCCAAGGGCCTGCTGCCCAGCCTCCGCCTGTTGCTGGCGAAGGGGAGGGGGCGATGACGCTGCTCCGGGTCGATAGCCTGTCCAAGGAATTCGGCGGCGTCCACGCCATCGCGGATCTGTCGTTTGCCATCAATCCCGGCGCCATCCATTCCATCATCGGCCCCAATGGCGCCGGCAAGACCACGCTGTTTAATCTGATCACCGGCGTTTACACCCCCAGCGCGGGCCGCATTCTGTTCGAGGATAAGGATATTGCCGGCCGCAAGCCCAGCGAGCTGGCCGCGATGGGCATGAGTCGCACGTTCCAGAACCTGCAAATCTTCTTGAACATGAGCGCGCTCGAAAACGTCATGGT
>JAEZFE010000027.1 GCA_023437865.1 Pseudomonadota bacterium
CTTTCGCGGGGTGACGGTAAGGGATCAGTCCTTCGCCACCGTGATGTCGGGGGCGTCCACCGCCTTCATGCCGACCACGTGGTAGCCGCAATCGACGTGGTGGCACTCGCCCGACACGCCCGACGACAGGTCGGACAGCAGGTACAGGCCCGAACCGCCGATGTCTTCCAGGGTGACGTTGCGCTTGAGCGGGCTGTTGTACTCGTTCCACTTCAGAATATAGCGGAAATCGCCAATTCCCGAGGCCGCGAGCGTCTTGATCGGGCCGGCGGACAGCGAGTTGACGCGGATGTTCTGGCCGCCCAGATCGACCGCGAGATAGCGCACGCTGGCCTCCAGCGCCGACTTGGCGACACCCATGACGTTGTAGTGCGGCATCACGCGCTCGGCGCCGTAATACGACAGCGTCAGCAGCGAGCCGCCGTCGGGCATCATGTCGGCGGCGCGCTTGGCCACCTGGGTGAACGAGAAGACCGAGATGTGCATGGTCTTCAGGAAGTTGTCGAGCGTGGTGTCGGCGTAGCGGCCGCGCAGCTGCTCCTTGTCGGAGTAACCGATGGCATGGACCACGAAGTCGAGCTTGCCCCATTGCTGCTTCAGGGTCTCGAACACCGCGTCGATGGACGCCTCGTCGCTGACGTCGCACGGCAGCACCAGCTGCGAGCCGGCCTTCTCGGCCAGCGGACGCACGCGCTTCTCCAAAGCCTCGCCCTGATAGGTGAAGGCCAGCTCGGCCCCCTGGGCGCGCGCGGCCTCGGCGATGCCCCAGGCGATGGAGCGGTCGTTGGCGACGCCCATGATGAGACCCTTCTTGCCGGCCATCAGGGGAGTGGGAGCGGTCATGCGATCCTCTTTGCGTAATGCTATGGTAGGGCCGATTAAGGCGGGCGGCATCCTACACGAAAGAGTCCGGGGGGCAAAGGTGCAGACACAAGACGGCAACATGTCAGGGATGCCTAGCCACAAGGTCTATGCCCACCGCGCGAAACGGCTGGGCAGCTTCGTCGGCTACGTCTATCAGCGTTTCCAGAAGGACGGCGCGCTGGGCATCGCCGGCTCGCTCAGCTACACCTCGCTGCTGTCGCTGGTGCCGCTGCTGGCCATCGCGCTGGCCATGCTGGCGGCCTTTCCGGTTTTCGACGGCATCCGCCAGCAGCTGGTGGGCATGGCCTTCCAGAATTTCGTCCCCGCCGTCGGTACGGTCATCCAATCCCAGGTTGACCGCTTCGTCGCCAATGCCGGACGGCTGACCGCCGCCGGCGTGGTCGGCTTGGCGTTCACCGCCATCATGCTGCTGGTCACCGTCGAGGACGCCTTCAACCGGCTGTTCCGCGTGGTCAAGCAGCGCAAGGCGCTGTCCAAGCTGCTGGTCTATTGGACGGTGCTGACCCTGGGGCCGCTCCTGATCGGGACCTCGCTGTCGCTGTCGGGCTATCTGACGGCGGTCAACAAATACAAATTCGCCGCCACCATCAGCCCGGTGGTCACCGCCCCGCTGCCCACGCTGCTGTCGGCGCTGGCCTTCACCGTGCTGTTCGCCGCCATTCCCAACCGCCGGGTCCGGCTGAAGGACGCCGCCATCGGCGGCGCGGTGGCGGCCTTGCTGTTCGCCGGGTTGCGTTACGGCTTCGCCATCTACATCACCAGCTCCAAGGCCTATACCAACATCTACGGCGCGGTGGCCGCCGTACCGATCTTCCTGTTCTGGATGTATCTGAGCTGGGCAGTGGTGCTGATCGGCGCCGAAATCACCGCCGCGCTGCCGGAATGGCGCGCCGGCCACCACGACGCGGTGCGCCGGGCCCAGGGCGCACGCCGGCTGACAGTGGCGCTGGACCTGCTGTCACTGCTGCTACAGGCCTCCATCAACGCGACCAACGGCATGAGCCGGCGCGAGCTGCTGGACGCCACCGCCCTGCCCGAGCGTGACGTGCAGCCGGTCCTGCGCCGGCTGTGCGTGGCGGGATTCGTGGCACCGCTGGCGGGCAGCCGCTTCCTGCTGGCGCGCGACCTGGAGGCCGCCACCCTGGACGACCTGATCGTCGGGCTGGAGCTGGAACTCGCCCTCGACGATACGGTGGCGGCGTTCTCACCCTGGCGCGGCAAGGTCGAGGAGCGGATCGAGGCGGCGCGCGATGCCCACCGCGAGACCTTGCGCGTGCCGCTGCGGGCCCTGCTCACCCGCGCCTAGCGCCGGGTGCGATCGACAAGCCGCTGTCAATCGGCCTTCAGGAGCAATTGGTCCCCCGTCCCACCGGCCCCATGTCTGCAAGGTGAGAAGAGGAGACTTGCCTTGGCCCATTACGAAGAAAAGCTCAGCCGCGCCTCGAACCGTCCGCCGACCACGGCCGAGCTGCGCGCCCAGTTGGTCCGCCTCAAGAGCGACCTCGAACATTTTCAGAGCTCCAAGGCGTCGACCGCCTTGGTGGCGTCGCTGAAGGACCGCATCCGCCAGGTCGAGACCCAGTTGGCCCAGGCCACCCCCAAACCCGCCCGGCGCGAGCCCCCCGCCGAGCCGGACGCCGGCGCCCCATTCTATGCGACTCAGGCGCGGTACGCCGCGCGGCCCAAGCGGGTGTGAAATCGAGGGGCGCCAGCCGGCGCCCCCGTCACATTCCCGCCTTGGCGCGGGGATCGTATCCGTGCTTCGACCCCCACTTCTCCACCAGCTTTTTGAATTCAGCATCGCCCTCGGGCAGCACCACCTTGAGCGTCACCAGTTGGTCGCCCCGCGCACCATTGGCGCCGGCGATGCCCTTGCCTTTGAGGCGCAGCACCGTCCCGGTATTGCTGCCGGCCGGCACGGTCAGGGCGACCTTGCCGTCGATGGTGGGCACGTGCACCTTTCCGCCGAGCATCGCCTCCTGGACACTGATCGGCAGATCCACCAGCACGTCGAGGGCGCGGCGGGTGAAGAAGGCGTGGGGGTCGACCTTGATATCCACATAGGCATCGCCATCGCCGCCGATGCCGGCATGGCCCTGGCCCTTGAGCCTAAGCGACTGGCCGTCACTGGTGCCGGCCGGAATACGGACGTCGAGCGACTTGCCCGACGCCAGCGCGACCCGCTTGGTGGTGCCGGCGGCGGCTTCGAGGAAGCTGACCTGAAGCGTGTGGCGTACATCGGCACCCTTATTGCCGTCAGCCGCCCCGCCACCGGCGGCCTGGCCGCGCCCCTTGGCCTTGCGCCGCAGCATCTCGGACAGAATGTCATCCACATCGTCGCCGAACCCGAAGCCCGAGCGGAAACCGCCCCGCCCAGCCCCAGCGCCGGCCCCGGCATGGGAGCGCCAGGCGCGGCGCGTCTGGGCGCCGGTGGCGTCGATCTCGCCGGCATCGTATTGCCGCCGTTTGGTGGCGTCGGACAGGAAGTCGTAGGCCGCGCTGATCTCCTTGAACCGCTCCTCCGCCCCCTTGTCGCCGGGGTTGAGGTCGGGATGGAGAGTTCGCGCGAGCTGGCGGTAAGCCTTCTTGATCTCGTCGTCCGAGGCGGACCGGGCCACCCCCAGAACCTCGTAAGGATCCTTCACCTGATACCCTCGCCCAAGGAAAAAGGCGGCACCACGGGCGCCGCCTCCTTCTTGTGCCAGAAATCCGGCGAAAGCGCTACTTCACCACCTTCCAGGTGCCGTCGGGCTGGCGGCAGGCGGTGCCATAGGCCTTTTCGACCTTCCCGGAGATGTTGACCGAGGTCTGATATTCCCGACAGTAATTCCCCGATTGGTCGGTGCCGTCGCGGGTTGGCGTATAGGTGCCGGAATGCCCCGAATCGGGGTTGTTCCAGCTGATGCTCTCGCCCATGGCCGCCGAATGGGCACGCGTCTCGGCCTGCTGCGCGTACATACGGTCGGATTTGTCGAGCGACTTGCCGACCTCGGAGCCGGCATAGGCGCCGAGCAAGGTGCCCAGCGCGGTCATGGCGATGTTGCCGGTGCCCTTGCCGAACTGGGCGCCCGCCACCGCGCCGCCGACACCACCCAGAAGGGCGCCACCGGTCTGCTTGGGGCCGTAATCATTGGCACAGCCCGCCAGCAGGCCCAAGGCCAGCAAAGCGGGCAGGATGCGCAGGGACGTGGTCTTCATGATCATCTCGTTTTCCGCATCTTCCACCTTATGGGTGGGCACCTTGCAAATATGGAATGGATTTCGGGCTTTTTGAGGGCAGCATGCCTAAGCTAGAAACGATACCCGCCCAGCCGGACTTTCGCCCACCCCGCAACAACCATCGGACCCCAGCCCATGTCCGCCGTCGAAGCCGATCCCTATTCGCTGTTCGCCAAATGGATGGAAGAGGC
>JAEZFE010000266.1 GCA_023437865.1 Pseudomonadota bacterium
TATTCGGGCAGTAATTCCGCCGCCATCCTCCGCTCAAGCCCTTTATGGCCGCCGCCGGGGGTCCGGATTTCCGGCGGCAGGGCGAGGGCAGCTTCGACCAAGCGGTGGTCAAGGAAGGGCACGCGCCCCTCGACACTGGCTGCCATAGTTGTGCGGTCCAGCAATAGCAGCAGGTCCTCGGGCAAATAGGTTTCCAGATCGGCGGCGAGCATGCCGCTTTGACGTGGGCCGGAAAAGGCCGCAAAAGCGCCGGAGTGGGCCGGCAGGATCGGGCAGCCATAGCCCAGGCGGGCACGCCAGGGGGCGGGGAACTGGGTGGTGTGACCGGCGAGGTAAGCGCCGGGATCGCTGTTCAATAGTTCGGCACGCGCCAGCTGCCAAGCTCTTTCGGGCGAGGCCAGGCCCACCAGAGGGCGTACCAGCCGGCGTAAAGGGGCGGGCAAATTCAGCCACCGGAGTTCGGATTTCAGCGGGAAGTAGCGCCCGTAACCTGCGAACAGTTCATCGCCGCCGCTGCCGTTCAATACTACCCGGATTTCCTTGCCCAATACGGCGTTGATCAACTGGTTGGGCAACAGGCTGGCATCGAAAAGCGGCTCGTCGCAATGCCACGCCAGGGCGGGCAGATGGGTGCAGATGTCGTCCAGACCCAGCTCGAGCTCGGTGTGACGGGTGCCATAGCGCTCGGACACCGCGCGGGCCAGTGGGGTTTCGTCCACCGCCGCGCCGGCGAAGCGGACGGTGTAGGTGTGCAGCGGGGTGGTGCTATGGCGGGCGGCCAGTGCGGTGATCAGGCCGGAATCGATGCCTCCGGACAGCAGGATGCCCAGCGGCACGTCGCTATGCAACTGCAGCCGCACCGAATCCTCAAGCAGATCGGACAGATGGCGGGCGGCGCCTTCCGCGTCGGTGGGAACACCCGTGGCTGCGCGGGGCCGCCAGTACCGTTCCACAACTACGGAACCATCGGCCTCGGCGCGCAGCCAATGGCCGGGGGGCAGTTTGTTGATGCCTTTGTACAGGGTGTGGGGCGCCGGCACGTAGCCGTGGATCAGCCAGCTATCCAGCAGGCTCTCGTCAATGCGCGCCTCCAGCAGACCGCTGGCGAACAAGGCTTTTATTTCGCTAGCGAATAGAATGCCGCCATTCGGCAACTGCGCCCAGTAGACCGGCTTGATGCCAAGGCGGTCGCGCACCAACAACAGGCGGTGCGGTGCCTGATCGTAGGCCGCCAGGGCGTACATGCCGTTGAGGCGATTAACAAAATCAATACCGTGCTGGCGCCAGGCCTTCAGCCCCACCTCCATGTCGCCCTGGGTGCGGAAGGCGTGGCCCTGGACCTCGAGTTCGGTGCGGAGATCGCGGTAGTTATAGATTTCGCCATTGCCCAGGAAGACGCGCTCGCCTCCCTCCTCCACCAGCGGCTGGTCGCTGGTTGCCAGGTCGATGATGGCCAGGCGGGCGAAGCCGGCATGGAAGCGCCCGTCGGCCGAGATGTGCGTGCCAGCGCCATCAGGGCCGCGATGGGCGATCGCGCGCAGCATGGCCGCCAGGTCCGGGCGTATCGGCGGGGCGCTGCGGGGCAGGAAGAGGCCGGCGAGACCGCACATTTACAGTTTCTCCACCGTGATGCGGCCGTTCCACGGCAGGTCGGCATCGGCATCCCACCAGATGGCCCAGGCCGGCTCGGGCTGCCCATAGGCCACCCAGCGCTTGGACGCGACGATCTCTAACCCCGTGCTCGATGAAACCGCGAAGTGGCCGGCACTGGTCTCGATGATGGCCGCAGACCCGTCACGGCGTACGGGGTGGGGCGTGACCAAGCGGCGCGTAATCCGCCGGCGACCGCGCCCGGCGACCTTATCCTCGATCTCCAGCCGGCCGGCGGCGAAGCACCATTGCCGAGTCACTTGTCCGACACCGTCCAGGCGGGTGAAGCCCTCGAAGGCCAGGTGCACGCGGTCTTCGCCGGCTTCCAGGCGGGGTGGTCGGCCGCCGACGGCGCGACGGAATTCAGGGGGGTAATAGGGCTTGTTGGCCGGGTAGGGGTCGGCACCCTCGACCTGCAGCCCGCCATGGGCCTCGGCCGAGCGGAACAAGGCGGCGTCGCCCTCCTCGCCATAGGCGCCGCGGCCGGGATCGATAAACAGCGGTACGGAACCGAAATGAATTTCGCATGCCCCCACGTCCTGGTGGCCATGGCCCGGTGAGAAGCACCAGCCCTCGGGTGCTGCGTACCACAAACCGCTCCAGCCACGCGCATCGACGCGCAGCCAGCCATCGGTGGTGAGCAAGCGGGTGTCCGCCGGTGCGATCCGGTCGCGCAGGGCGATGACCGCGTCACGCTCGTTGGCGGGCAGCAGGCCAGTCCATCCCGCCATGGGGGCGCCACCGGGCAGTAGACCGGCCAGGAAGACAGGGGGCGAATCGGGCGATACGTCGCCCACCAGCGGCAGGCCGCCGGGTAAAGCCAGATGGGGAAGTACGGCCATCAGCCGGGCCGTCAGCTCCTGCCATTCCCTTGCCTCGTCGGCGCGTCCGGCACGGCGGGCTGCTAACCAGCAATCTGCCGCGTTGCGGACGTACAGCAGGTGGTAATGGCTGGAGCCTTCGCGCAGTACGCCCGACGGCAGGAACAGCCGCTCGGCCTCGCGCCGCAGCAGGCTGGCGGCCCAGTCGGCCCAGTCGGGCATGCCTAGATCGCAGCCCAGTCGGTACAGGCCGCGCGCGTTGTTGAACAAGTGGTTGCAGGTAGCGTGTTCGCCAAAATATTCCAGCCGCTCGGCGATGGCCGGAGCGTGGGCGGCCAGCACCGCCACGGTATCTTGCAGCGGCGCCGGCAACCCGGCGCGGCGGCCCAGGTCCAGCATATTGATGACGCGCTCGGCGGCGGTGTAGGCCTCCCATGCCGGGCTGTCGTCAGGTGCGGCGAAGCGGGCGCGCCAGGCTGCCCACAGCATCTGCACATTCCTAAAACAAGCATCGGTGCCCTGTAGCGGCAACCAGGCGAAGCGATGGAGCGCCGACAGTGCCTCGCCGTCTGCGAAGGTATGGTCGAACAAATCCGGTGCCGCTCTCACGCTCAGCCCCGGCAGGGGCAGGAAGCCTCCACTGCACCCGTCCTGCAGTTCCAGCCAGGCGCGATGGCCGGCCTCTGCCCGCGCCGGCCAGCTTCCCATGCCGGGGACAGGTCCTATGACCGGCGTGCCGAGGGATGGCCAGCGTCCCAGCGCGCGTCCCGCCAAATAACGGCGAAGCACGGGGTCGGCGGCAACTTGCCGCAGTTTACGGGAAATGGTGGTCAGCATGCGGATGCGCGATTCCTTCGAGGACCGCATCATGTCGTCCCGCCTACCCGGACGCAAGCCGAGAAGCGGCCGAAAGGCCGCGTAAGCTTGCGTTGCCCAAGGCCATTGGTTAGTGTTCCGACACTTGGAATGCCCGTATCGCGCTCCATGCCGTCCAGGTTCGAAGGCCGCTTCCGCCGACGGGGCGCGGGCATCCTCACCCCTATTATCCACGCGTTATCGAGAGTGGTGCAGATGAGCTACGTGCCAATCAACAAGGGCCAGACCATCGTCGAGCCCACCGAGCGTATTGCTGAGTTCGAGGCAAAGCGTGGCCACGGGGTTGAGGCGGCCTATGCGGAGAATCGGCGTCAGTGGACCGAGTATCCGCGCCAGGGATTCTTGGCCGACTATCCATTGCACGTGGATCTCGAGCTGGCCTCCATCTGCAATCTCAATTGCCCCATGTGCTACAC
>JAEZFE010000376.1 GCA_023437865.1 Pseudomonadota bacterium
TATTCGGATACCACGCCCTTGTAGGGCAGCGCCTGCAGGTCGCACCACTGCTCGCCCCGCTCGAAGAACGGGCCGAAATCGTCGAGCGTCTCATGGGTCCAGACCTCGCCCTCGCGGGCATGGCGGCCAAAGCGCTCCAGATGGGGCAGTACCGGGAAGCCGTCGCGGTCGGGCGACTTCTCGACCAGGTAGAACTCGAACTCCAGCGCGGCACAGGGGGTGAGGCCGAGTTCGGCAAAGCGTGCCGCCACCCTGGCCAGCACGGTGCGCGGGCTGTAGGGGAACGGACCGCCATCGTGGTCGCGCAACTCGCCCAGCACCTGGCAGGAGCCCGGCCGCCATGGCACCGGGGCCAGGGTGCGCGGCTCCAGGTAGAGCGGCCGGTCGGCATCGCCCTCCTCCCAGACGAGGCCCGAGCGGTCGACGTTGGTGCCGGTCGTGTCCAGGCTGTAGAGCGAGCTGGTGAAGATCGAGCCGCCGGACAAAGCGGAGATCAGGTCCGCCTTCGGGATACGCTTGCCGCGCGGGATGCCCACCAGGTCCGGCAGGAGCAGGTCGGCATGCCCCACCAGCGGGTGCTCGTCGAAGAAGGCCTGAACCAGGGGATCAGTCATGAAAATGGCCGGCGTCGTTTGCCCGGCGCCGGCCATTCATCACGGGATGAGCAAGCGGCGCGCGCGGATCGCCTCACCTAAGCGGTAAGGGGCGCGCCCGCCAAGCCGGTTAGATGCTGTCCTGCACCCACTCGGCCAGCTTGGACTTGGGCATGGCGCCGACCTTGGTCGCGGCCAGCTCGCCGTTCTTGAAGATCATCAGGGTCGGGATGCCGCGCACGCCGTACTTGCCGGGGGTGCCGGGGTTCTCGTCGATATTGATCTTCGCGACGGTGATCTTGTCGCCCAGTTCCTTCGACAACTCTTCGAGGGCGGGAGCGATCTGGCGGCAGGGGCCGCACCACTCGGCCCAGAAATCGACCAGCACAGGGCCAGAGGCCTTCAGCACCTCGGCTTCAAACGTCGCATCGGTCACATTCTTCATCGCCTGCATCCTCGCTCCATTGGCCAGAGGCCGCGCACATGTGTGCGCAACCTCCTCGAATTTGCGGTTACTCTATGAAGGCCCGGCGGGGGCGTCAAGGCGGGCCGCCCCCTCGGCGATGGCCGCGTGATGCATATGGGCGATGCGCCGGGGCAATGCGAGAGGGGGGCGGGGTTGCCATGCCCGGCCTCTGGTGCCAAGAATGATGCATGGTCAACACGCCGTTTCTCGACCGCCGCAGCTTTGAGCACGGCAAGGTGATCTTCCAGCAGGGGCAGCCCGGCGACCATGCCTACGTGGTCGAGCAGGGCGAGGTCCACATCCTCAAGGACATCGACGGCCAAATCGTCAAGCGGGGCGAGATCCGGCAGGGCGGCATTTTCGGCGAGATGGCGGTTATCGACGGCGGCCCGCGCATGGCCACTGCCGTGGCCGAGGGCCACACCGTCGTGGTGCGGGTGCCCAAATCGGTGTTCACCCAGAAGCTCTCGGCCTGCGACCCGTTCATCCGGGGCGTGCTCACCATCTTCCTCAACAACCTGCGCGCCGCCCACAAACTGTACAACAAGCGCCCGCGCAGCCTCGCCGACCACCTGACCATGCTGGACGCCTACTCACTCGACCTGCGCACCTACGTCAATTCCATCCACGTCGACGACTTCTCCGACGAAATGGTGCAGGCCCTGGGCGACCTTGAGGCGGCGGTGGGGCGCGTGCGCTCAGCCGCGCAGAAGCACAAGGACCGCCGCTATTCGGTGATCGGCCCGGACGATCCCCAGGGCGTCACCCTGCGCGCGGTTCTCGATAAGGGCTGAGCGCGAGAGGGTATCGAGACTTCCGCGCCGGCCTGCCTCCCCCCACATCCCGTCGGAAGCTCAAGCAACTGATGGGCGGTCATGGACATCCTGGACCTGCTGACCGGCGGCCATCCGGTGGCCTATGCCGTGCTCGTGCTTTCGCTGGTCGCGGCCACCGGCTTGGCCCTGGGTCAGGTCAGCGTCGGGAACATGCGCCTGGGCATCGGCGGCGCCCTGTTCACCGGCATCGCCTTCGCCCATTTCGGAGTCAGCGTCGATCCGGTCATCCTTGGCTTCATCCGTGATTTCGGCTTGATCCTGTTCGTCTATGCCATCGGCCTGCATGTGGGGCCGGGCTTCTTTAACGCCCTGAAAAAGGAAGGGCTGGCGCTGAACCTGCTGGGGCTGGCCGTGGTGGCCGGCGGCATCCTGGTCACGGTGGGGCTGGTGGCCGGCTGGGGCGTGCCCATGGCGCCGGCACTGGGCATCTTCGCCGGCGCCACCACCAACATGCCCAGCCTTGCCGCCGCCCAGCAGATCCTGCGCATGGTCGGCGCTCCGGCCCAGGACATCGTCAATGCCGGTTTGGCGCTGGCCGTGACCTATCCGTTCGGCATCATCGGCAACATGCTGGCCATGCTGGCGGTCCGCCACCTGCTGCGCATTTCGCCCTTGGCCGAGGCGCATGAGTTCGACGAGAAGCGCATGGCCGGCCACCTCGGCGTCGAGACCATGAACATCGAGGTGCGCAATCCGGCGCTCGATGGCCTGACGGTGCGCCAGATCCCCGGCATCTCGCATCTGGGGGTGGTGCTCAGCCAAGTTCTGCACGACGGCAGCCAGGCCCCGGTGGGTCCCGACCAGCGGCTGGCGGTGGGCGACGTGGTGCTGGCGGTGGGGCCCAAGCACAAGTTGCACGACCTGCGTGTCATCTTCGGCGGTGTCGAAGCGCCGGTGAACCTGGAGGAGATGCCCACCGACATCAAATGGGAACGTCTGGTGGTCACCAGCAACAAGGTGCTGGGCAAGACCATTGGCCAGCTCGATTTGGCCGGCTCCTACGGCACCGTGGTGTCGCGCTGCACGCGGGCGGGCGTCGAGCTGACCCCCAATGCTCAGCTCGCCTTCCAGTTCGGCGACATCCTGACCGTCATCGGCGCGCCCGAGGATTTGAAGAGCGTCGCCGTGCTGGTGGGCAACACGCCGGCGGCGCTCAACCACGCCCATGTGGTGCCGATCTTCATCGGCATCGCGGCGGGCGCCATCCTGGGCAGCCTGCCCATTCACATTCCCGGCCTGCCGGCGCCCCTGAAGCTGGGCTTGGCCGGCGGCCCGCTGATTGCCGCCATCGTGCTGGCCCGGATCGGCCATTTGGGTCCGCTGGTGTGGTTCCTGCCGCCCTCCGCCAACCAAGTGCTGCGCGAGCTGGGTATCGTACTGTTCCTGGGGGCGGTGGGGGTGCAGTCGGGCGGCCATTTCGTCGACACCCTGGTCAACGGCGACGGCCTGAAATGGATGGCCTACGGCGCCCTGGTCACCGCTTTGCCGTTGGCGGTGGTCGGCACGGTGGCGCGGCTGTGGCTGGGCATCAACTTCCTGACCCTGATGGGCGTGATGAGTGGGTCCATGACCAATCCGCCGGCGCTGCAATACGCCAATACCATGCAGCCCAGCGACGCCCAGGCCCTGGCCTATGCCACGGTGTATCCGCTGGCCATGTTCCTGCGCGTGCTCAGCCCGCAGATCATGGTGCTGATTCTGCAATAACAGAGGAGGGGGCCGCAGCCCCCTCTGGCCTAAGGTTTACCCCAGTACCTTGGGCACCCGGTTCAGCCGCAGTCGGAACGCGTCCGGCATGCCCTTGCCCAGCAGCGGACGCAGGTACAGGCGGAAGGCGTCGGTGACGTCGGTGCCGTTTTCGGCGATGAACTCGTCTTCCATGGTGCGGGTCTTGCCGGCCACCGCCTCCAGCGGCATCAGCTTGTAATCCACCGAATAAAAGCCGGTGCGCTGAATGGTGACCGAGCCGTCCTGCTGGCCCCACATGGCGAATTGCACCGCTTTCTCGCCGACTTCGCGGGCCTCGCGCTGGTCCACGTCCGAGACGCAGCCGACAAAGGACCGCTGCAGATAGCCGAAGGTGTCGCCGCGCACCCGCTTGAAGCCCAGCTTGCCCTTGATTTCCTCGCACAGCAGGTCGGCCAGGGCGCCGGTGCCCGACAGCTGCACGTTGCCATGGGCGTCTTTTTCGATTTCCTTGGCCAACTGGGTGATGATGGGTGCGCCCGTATCATCGTGGATGCCCTCGGACACCGCGATGACGCAGCGGCCATGCTTGTCCATGGTCGCCTTGACGTCGCCCAGGAATTTCTCGACCACGAAGGTGCGTTCGGGCACGTAGATCAGGTGCCGCCCGTCATCGGGGAATTTCTTGCCCAAGGCCGAGGCGGCGGTCAGGAAGCCGGCATGCCGGCCCATGACCACGGCGAGATACACGCCCGGCAGCGCCGCATTGTCGAGGTTGGCGCCCATGAACGACTGGGCGACGAAACGTGCCGCCGAGGGAAAGCCCGGCGTGTGGTCGTTGTGCACCAGATCGTTGTCGATGGTCTTGGGGATGTGGATACAGCGCAGCGGATAGCCGGCCTTGCGCGCCTCGTCCGAGACGATGCGCACGGTGTCCGATGAATCATTGCCGCCAATATAAAAGAAGTAGGCGATGCCGTGCGCCTTCAGGACCTTGAAGACCTCCTGGCAATATTTCAGGTCTGGCTTGTCGCGGGTCGAGCCCAACGCCGAGGAGGGCGTCTCGGCCACCATTTCCAGGTTGTGGCTGGTCTCCTGGGTCAGGTCGAGGAAGTCCTCGTTGATGATGCCGCGCACACCGTGATAGGCGCCATAGACCAGATCCACGTTGCGGAACTTGCGGGCCTCCAGCACGACCCCGGCCATGGATTGGTTGATCACCGCGGTCGGCCCGCCGCCCTGGGCCACCAGCACTTTCCCGTGGAGCATGACACCTCCTGCGTTTCCGGCTGTTTCCGAGACCACGATATGTCATTCCCCGGCATGGCGACAGGGGCATGGGGGCTTGCTCCACCATGGGGGAGGGGCCATGTTGGGAGCATCCGCCAATCGGGCTACCTAGGGAGGGAAGTTTGTCCATCGACTCGCCGTGCATCTCGCTGTGCCGCATCGACCCCGAGACCGGGACCTGCGAGGGCTGTGGCCGCACGCTTGACGAAATACGCTCCTGGAAAGCCGCCGAGGACGACGAAAAGGCTGAGATTTTGGAGCGGGTCGCCGAACGGCGCGAGGTGGTCTGATGGGCGCCGATGCCGGCCGCATCCAGGCCCTGCTGGATTTCTGGTTCGCTCCGGGCATGGACGCACGGTGGTTCGCCGCCGATGCCGACCTGGACCGTGAGCTGGCCGAGCAATTCGGCCAGGATCTGACCGCCGCCGCCCAGGGGCAGCTGGACCACTGGATCGACAGTGCCGATGGCGCGCTGGCCCTGGTCATCCTGCTCGACCAGTTGCCGCGCAACATCTTCCGCGGCAAGCGCCAGGCCTACGCCTTCGACGGCCACGCTTTGGCCATCGCCGAGGCGGCCCTGCTGCGCGGCCATGATTCTCGCCTGCCGCCCATTCGCAAGCGCTTCCTGTACCTGCCGTTCGAACATTCTGAATCGCTGCCTGACCAGCGTTATGCGGTAAAGCTGTTCGAGCGGGCGGACGACCCGGAGGGCCTCGACTATGCCCGCCGCCACCTGGCGGTCATCGAACGCTTCGACCGCTTTCCCGCCCGCAACGAGGCCCTGGAGCGTGAGACCACGCCGGAGGAGGAGGCGTTCCTCAAGGACAATCCAGCGGGCTTTTAAGGCTCAGAACCGCATTGTGTAAGTGGCGCTGATCAGGTCGACCTGACTGCTGTAGCGGCCAGTCAGGCGTCCACCGATCCCGTCCAGGGCGGCTTGGTCGATTTCAACCGAGTTGCTGAACAGGTGGGCGTAGGACAGGCTCAACCGGCTCTCGGGCGCCAGGGCGTAGGTGATGCCGGCGCTGACCCATATCCGGTCGGCGTCGGGGATGCGCGCGGTGCGGTAACGGTCCTCCACCGGCGACATGTCGTAGGCCGCACCCATTTGCAGCGTCAGCCGCTCGCTGGCCTTGAAATTGGCCCCGACCGACGCAAACCAGCTGTCGTTCCAGTTCTGTGGCGCCACCACGTCGGCACGGCCGCTGTCGAAGCCCAGGCGCAACCTACGGAATACCGACCAGCGGGTCCAGGACAGGTCCGACATGACCGCCCAACGCGGCGACAGGTCGTGATAGATGCCGATCGTGGCCGTATCGGGCAGGGTGATGGCGGTATCGACGGGGCTGTCGGCAAACGCGACGTTGCCTGCCAGCGCCGCCGGCGTGCCCTGGAATCGGGCTTTGCCCCGGATGGCGTGGCGGACGGACGAGCGGTAGGAGAAGCCGGCCCGCGTTGCCGCGTCGATTTCGTAGAGCGCGCTGGCGGTCCATCCCACCGCCAAATCGTCGCCGCTGACCCGGAACAACCCGTCCCCCGCCCCGGGGACCAGGGCGCCGAAATTGATGGCGTTGGTCAGCTGGGTGTCGGCCCACTCGACCTGCATGCCGAGGGCGACTGATAGCGACGGATTCACCCGATAGGCCACGGACGGGCTGGCGTTCACGGTGGTCAGGCGGCTGTCGAGCGCGTGGTAGCGGCCGACCCAGTCCTCCTGGTAATCGGAGCGCATTCCGAAGGGCGAGCTGACCGCCAGGCCAACCCGCCAATCCGGGGCCGGTGCCCACATGGCATAGGCGGCGCCGACGCCGATGGCCTGAAGGTGGTTGCCGCCATGCGAACCGGCGACCGTCGCGCCGCCGATCGTGTTCGTGCCGTCGAATTGCGACGATGGTGCCACCCAAGCTACCGAGGCCCCGGCATGGCTGCCCTCCAGACGGGTCATGCCGGCGGGGTTGTGAAACACGGTGGTGACGTCATAGGCCTTGGCAGCTGCGCCGGCATTGGCGTTGCCCAATTCCTCAGCGCCTTGCTCGCGCAACTGGAAGCCTGAGGCCAAGGCCGGCCCGGCACTGGCTGTCAAAGCCAGGACAGAAAGGATGGCGTACCGGCGATTGTCCATCAGCGTGCCCGCGAGGGTGTTCGGACCTGATCTTGGTCCGTGCCGGGCGTCATCAATCCATCGCGCCCCCGAAGAGTTAGGGGCTCACGCGTTAGTCTAGCGGCATTCCCCGATCAGCCGTTTCAAGGCGTAGGCGAGATCATGGGGGGTCACCGGCTTGTGCAGGATCATCGCCCCCAAAGCCTCGGCGTCTTGCACCCAGCCGGCCCGGGTCTCGCCGGTCAGGACGATGCCCGGCACCTCCACCCCGCAGCGGGCGCGAATGCCTTTGATGGCGTCGGTCCCAACCCGTCCGCCGCGCAGCCGGTAATCGGCGACGACCAAGCGCGGAGGAACGTCGGCCTGCACCTGGGCAACCGCTTCCTCCTCCGAGCCGGCCATCATGACCTGATAGCCCCATTGCTCGAACATGGTGCTCAGGGCCAGCAGCACCAGCGGATCGTCATCGACCACCATCACCGGCTGGCCGCACTCGGCTCCGGTAGGCATGATCGCGGCGGGCTCGCATTCGGCGGCCATTTCGGCAATGGGAACCTCGATGGAAAAAATCGAGCCCAGGCCGAGTTCGGATTTCACCTCCACCGGGTGCCCGAGAATGCGCGACAGGCGCTCCACGATCGCCAGCCCCAGCCCCAATCCCCGGGCCTTGTCGCGCTCGGGATTGCCGATCTGATGAAACTCTTCGAAAATCCGCTTCAACTGGTCGGGGGCGATGCCGATGCCCGTGTCCTCGACAATGATCCGCGCCGTGTCGCCCATGGCCTGGCACGACAGCACAATATGGCCGCGCTCGGTGTAACGC
>JAEZFE010000463.1 GCA_023437865.1 Pseudomonadota bacterium
CGCGAATTGTCGGCGCGCGCCGGGCTCTTGCGGGTGCCGCCGGTGCTCTACATTCCCAGGCGCGAGATGATCGCGCTGTCCACCGGCTGGGGGCAGGATGGCGCCATTGCGGTGTCGGATGGCATGCTGCGCGGCCTGCCGGGGCGTGAGCTGGCCGGCGTGCTGGCGCATGAGATCAGCCATATCCGCAACGGCGACCTCAAGCTGTTGCGCATCGCCGAGGCCGCCGGGCGGTTGACCCGCATTCTTTCGCTGTTCGGCTTGCTGCTGATGCTGGTCTATCTGCCAGCCTTGGCCGAGATGGGCGTGCCGACGGTGCCTTTGCTGCTGCTGGTGGCGGCGCCCGTGGTCAGCGATCTGCTGACGTTGAAGCTGTCGCGCACCCGTGAGTTCGAGGCCGATGCCGGCGGGGCTGAACTGACCGGCGATCCCCAGGGCCTGATCCGGGCGCTCGACCGCATCGACGCCATGCAGGGCGGCGGCTGGGAACGGCTGGCGCGCGGGCCGCGCTTCAGGCTGTTCAACTGGATCCGCACCCATCCCAGTACGGTCGAGCGCATCGAGCGCCTGCGCGAGATGACCAAGCTGCCGCTGCCCGGCTGGCTGCTGGTGCCCGAGACCCTGATGATGCCGACCCTGTTCGGCCTGCCGCCGGCACCGCGCTGGTGGTGGCCGGGGCGACGATAGAAGGAGAGAAAGGAATGAGGGGGATTGTTGTTGCCGCGTTCATGGCGCTGGCTGCCTTGCCCGCTTCGGCCCAATTGCCCGAGACGGTGACCACCACAGTGGCGCCGTTGGTTCAGAAGGTGACGCCGGCGGTGGTCAACATCTCGATCCGCCAAGTCTCGCCCCAGGCGGCCAATCCGCTGCTGCAAGACCCGTTTTTCCGCAAGTTTTTCGAGCTGCCGGGCAACATTCCCAAACGCGAGACCCGTGCCGCCGGTTCGGGCGTCATCGTCGATGCGCGCGCGGGCTATGTATTGACCAACCACCACGTGGTCGAGGACGCCGACCGCATCGATGTCACGACCAAGGATAACCGCACCTTCCGGGCGCGGCTGGTGGGCGCCGATCCGGCCACTGACATCGCAGTGCTGAAGATCGACGCCGACAATCTGACCGACATCCCGTTCGGCAATTCGGACAAATCCCAGGTGGGCGATTTCGTGCTCGCCATTGGCAACCCCTTCGGGCTGGGCCAGACCGTGACCTCGGGCATGGTGTCTGCCACTGGGCGCTCCGGTCTCGGCATCGAGGGTTACGAAGATTTTGTGCAGACCGACGCCTCCATCAACCCGGGCAACTCGGGTGGGGCGCTGGTGAATTTCCGGGGCGAGCTGATTGGCATCAATACCGCCATCCTGGCGCCCGGCGGCGGCAATATCGGCATCGGCTTTGCCGTGCCCATCAACATGGCCCGGGCGGTCATGCAGCAGATCGTCCAGCATGGCGCGGTTCAGCGTGGCCGCATTGGCATCGCCATCCAGGACCTGACGCCCGAGCTGGCGCGCTCGCTGGGCGCCAGCCGCTCCCAAGGCGCCGCCGTGGTCAAGGTCGAGCCGGGCTCACCGGCGGCCCGCGCCGGGCTCAAACAGGGCGACGTCGTCACTGCCGTCAATGGCGACGAGGTCAATTCGGCCACCCAGCTCCGCAACCGCATCGGGCTGACGCGCGTTGGCACCAGGCTTGACCTGGCGGTGGAGCGCGGCGGCAGGCCGCAGAGCGTGGAGGTGAAGGTCGAGGCTGCCGGGCAGGAGTGACAAGGGCGCCCCGGCTCCCTATCATTGCGTACCATGCGTACGATCCTTTTCGCCCTGATGGCGGTAGCCGTCAACCTGCCCGCCGCCGCTCAGATCCCCTGCCGTAACGGCGAGGGGATCGGTGAGCCCGCCCCCGTTGCCGGCGAGCCGGTGCCGGGCCGTTTCCACCGCGTTCCCGGCAAGGGTTTGGCGTGCGCCGTCTCGCATGACGAGGGGGCCGCCATGGCCGAGCACAAGAAGGCAGTGACGTTCCTGCCTTGCCTCAAGGTCGGCGCGGTGGCCATCGCCGACGGGATCGGTCAGGTGGAGGAATTGCTGGGCGAGCCCACCCAGATCAGCGAATTGGACCTGCGCACCGAGGCGCGCGTCTATCCTATCCGCCAACGCTCGATCCCCGAGCCCTATTACGTGGTCACCTTTCAGGACAAGGTAGCGGTAGCTATTCAACTGATCGGCCCGCCCACCGAGATGCCGGCCATGTTGTCGGACCTGTCTTTGGGCGATCCCCAGCAGAAGGTGCTCGACACCCTGGGCAAGCCGTCGCGCCGCTGTGTGTTGCAGCGCAAGGGGCCGGAAACCTGGATGTGGCCATCCTTCCCCATCGGTGTAGACATGCTCGACGGCCGTGTGGTGGGCCTCAAGGCGACCTGGCCGGCGGGCAGGCCAACGCCAAACTGACGGCAGTGGTGCTACCATTGGATGTGACTTGCCCCTGATCGACCGGGGGTGCACAATCCTTCTGGTTGATATACCGGGAGGAAAAACAAATGAAGCGGATTGTTGCCGCCATGATTGGCCTGGGCGCGATTCTGGGCTCGCCGGCCATCGCGCAGGAACGGGGCAGCGCCGACGAGGCCGTCGCACTGGTCAAGAAGACCATTACGGCCATGAAGGTCGAGGGCAAGGACAAGGTGTATGCCGCGATCAACGGCAAGGATGCGCGCTATATCGACCGTGACCTCTACGTGTTCGCCTACGACCTGGATGCCAATTGTCTGGCCCACGGCGTGAACGTGAAGATGGTCGGGCGTAATGCCATCGAAACCAAGGATACCGACGGGAAGTACTACATCAAGGAACGGATGGAGCTTGGCCGGGCCAAGGATTCGTTCTGGCAGGATTATAAATTCCCAGACCCGATCACCAAGAAGATCGAGCCCAAATCGGCGTATTGCGAGAAGTACGATGCCAACTTGATCTGCGTCGGAATTTATAAGTAACCCGGATGGGCGGTGTCGCCGGTTTATGCTTCCGGCGGTACCTCCCGTTTGCCACGGTGGTCGTCCACGGCCACATAGGTGAACACCGCGCTGGTTACCTTGAGTTGGCGGGCATCCAGGCACCGGCGCCGTACCCAGGCCTCCACCCGGATGGCCATGGAGGTGCGGCCCACCCGGATGATGTCGGTGTAGCACGACAGCTCGTCGCCCACCTCGACGGGTTCGTGGAATTCCATGGCGTCCACCGCCACGGTGACCACCCGGCCCTGGGCGCGCTGGAAGGCGTGGGTGCCGCCGGCCAAATCCATCTGGCTCATCAACCATCCGCCAAAGATGTGACCGTTGGGATTGGTGTCGGCCGGCATGGCGACGGTGCGGATCGACAGGCGTCCCTTGGGTGCGGTGGCGGTCTCGATGCTCTGGCCCTCGGTCAATGCAATCTCCGCGTTACAATATGTTGTGGACGGCGCGCCAGAGGCTACAGCATCCGCTTGCGCGGACGCGCGTCCCCCCTATAATGCCCCCATGTCCGATCTCTTCCAACAGCTTGCCCCCAAGGGCACCGAATACTCCGCCAAGGACATCGAGGTCCTGGAAGGCCTGGAGCCCGTCCGCCGCCGTCCCGGCATGTATATCGGCGGCACCGACGACCGCGCGCTCCACCACCTTGTCGCCGAAGTCCTGGACAATTCCATGGACGAGGCGGTGGCCGGCCATGCCAGCTGGATCGAACTCGAACTCGACGCCACCGGCACCGCCACCATCCGCGACAATGGCCGCGGCATCCCGGTGGACCCGCATCCCAAGTTTCCCGACAAGAGCGCGCTGGAGGTGATCCTCACCACGCTGCACTCGGGCGGCAAGTTCGGCGGCGACGCCTACAAGGTGTCGGGCGGTCTGCACGGTGTCGGCGTCTCGGTGGTCAACGCGCTGTCGGACAAGCTGGTGGTCGAGGTGGCGCGCGAGCGCAAGCTGTACCGTCAGGAATTCGCCCGCGGCACGCCGCTGGGGCCGCTGACCGAGGTGGGTGCGGTGCAGAACCGGCGCGGCACCACGGTGGCGTTCCATCCCGACCCCGAGATCTTCGGCGAGCGTGCCCGGCTCAAGGCCCGCACGCTCTACCGCCTGGCCCGCTCCAAGGCGTATCTGTACCGGGGCGTGCAGATCCGCTGGAAGTGCGACCCGCTGCTGATCGATGCCGGCGACGAGATCCCGGCGGAAGACACGCTGCATTTCCCCAACGGCCTGTCCGATTTCCTTGACGCCGTGATGAAGGGGCGTCCGCTGCTGACGCGCGGATTCTTCGCCGGCAGTGCGCCCTTGGCCGACGACATGGGAC
>JAEZFE010000503.1 GCA_023437865.1 Pseudomonadota bacterium
GCCCTGATCCGTTCGTGTGACCGCCTGATGAGATTGCCCTTCGACAAGTCGGTGGGCGTCGATGGAGCCGGTGGCACGGTGGGCGATTGGTATTCGCCCTGCTCGGCGGCCAAGCGCCTGTCGGTCAACGACCACGAAACCGCTCGGCTGTTCTTCGAATCCTGGTTCACCCCGTGGATGGCGACCAACAGCGGCTCGCCCGAGGGAACGTTCACCGGCTATTTCGAACCCGAACTGGCCGGCTCGCGCACCCGGAAGGGTCGCTACAATGTGCCGCTGTTCGGCAAGCCGCGCGACCTGGTGGTGCGCGACGGGGCCAACGGTGAATCGCTGGTAGGCCGTTTGGTCGGGGGCCGGTTCGAGCTCTATCCCACCCGCGCGGAGATCGAGGCCGGCGCCATCGCCAATGTGGCGCAGCCGGTGGCCTGGGTCGAGGACCCGGTGGACGCCCACATCCTGCACATCCAGGGATCGGGACGCATCCAGCTTGAGGACGGCTCGGTGTTGCGGCTCGGTGTCGCCGCCACCAACGGCCACAAATTCGTCGGCGTCAGCCGCATCCTCAAAGAGGCTGGGCTGGTCACCGACACTTCAATGCCGGCGGTGCGGGCGTGGCTGCGGGCCAATCCCGAGCAGGCGCGCGGTCTGATGCAGCAGAATCCGCGCTACGTCTTTTACCGGGTGGTGACCGGCGAGGGGCCCCTGGGTTCGGAAGGCGTGGCGCTCACCCCGCAGCGCTCGCTGGCCGTGGACCCCAAATTCATTCCCCTGGGGGTTCCCCTGTTCCTCGACACGGTCGAACCCAGTGGCAAGCCGCTGCGCCGGCTGGTGATGGCCCAAGACACCGGCTCGGCCATCAAGGGCCCGGTGCGTGGCGACTTCTTCTGGGGCAGCGGCGAAGCGGCCTTCCAGCAGGCCGGCCGAATGAAGAGTCCGGGCCGCTATTGGCTGCTGCTGCCCAAGACCCGCACCCCCCGCGTCGCCGCTGCCGAGTAGCGGCGTTTTCGCGCGCTTGGAATAAAGCCCGTGAAGCCTTATCGTGGCGGCCTCACCTGCCAGGATAGGAAGCATGAGCGTCATCATGGCCGAATGGCGGGCCAAGAAGGCCCAGGAGGACGAACAGCTGCACGAGCGGCTGCGCGCCGCCGTGCTGTCCGGCCAGGTCGAAGTCTATACCGACCAGCGCATGCTCGATTTCCAGGGCTCGCCGGTTCATAATTCCTGGGATCATCTCGGCCCACTTCTCGGCCTGATGAGTTTGGCGCTCGTCATCCTGCTGTCGGCCGGCGTCGCCATTGGCATCGTCGCCATGACTTTGGGTGCGCTGGGCCATCTGCTCGGCATCAAGCATTTCGTGGCGTGGCGCATCCGGGCGCGGGCCAAGGCCTACATGCTTGCCAGCACGGCGCATCTGCATCAGTTGTGGCATCTGGGCGGCATCGCGCTGGTAATGCAGGGTGGCAACGAGCCGCCGTGCCTGGCGCCGCGCGGCGACTGGCGCAAATTCGTGCGCCGCAACTTGCCGGCGGAGGGTGCTCCGCCGCCCGAACCCGAAGCGGCTGCCGAAGAAGTCACCCAGGAAATCCTGACACCATGAACCGCCCGCGCCGCCGGGTGCTGACACCCGACGAGGCGCGCATCTGGCGCGCGGTGGCTTCCAGCGTCACCCCCTTGCCTGGCCGCGAATTGCCCGAGGTGGACGTGGAGCCGGCGCCCGAAGCGCCAAAGCCCAGTCCGCCGCCTGTCGCCGCTCCCTCGTTCCTGCCGCCCCGTCCGGCGCCGCCGCCGCCGCGCCCGCTGCCCGCGTTGTCGCTCGGCACCACGCCGGGTCTCGACAAGCGCTCCGCCGAGCGCATGAAGAAGGGCGAAATGGAGATCGATGCCCGCCTGGATCTGCACGGCATGACCCAGGACAGCGCCCACGCCCATTTGCTTGCCTTCATCCAGCGCGCCTATGACGCGGGCCGCCGTTGCGTGCTGGTGATCACCGGCAAGGGCAACCGCGAGGGCACCGGCGTGCTGCGCGCCAATACGCCGCGCTGGCTGAACCAGTCGCCCTGCCGTGAACGCATCCTCGGTTTTTCCCACGCCAAGCCCCAGCATGGCGGCGAGGGCGCGCTCTACGTGCTGATCAACAGACGGCGATGACCCCGTTTGGCGCCAAGGTCCGCCGGCTGCGCGACGCCCGGGGAATTCCGCTCAAGCAGATGGCCGCCGACCTCAATGTTTCTTCGGCCTATCTGTCGGCGCTTGAGCACGGCAACCGTGGTCGGCCCGCCCCCGGTCTGGTCATGCAGATCGCCGGCTATCTCGGCTGCATCTGGGACGAGGCGGAAGAGCTCAAGCGTCTGGCCGAACTCTCCCACCCGCGTGTCACCATCGACACTGCCGGCCTCAACCCCGCGCGGACGGAACTGGCCAACCGGTTGGCGGAACGCATTGGCGACCTCCCCGACGAGGTGGTCGGCCAGATGCTGGAAATGGTCCGCCAGGTCTGACCCAGAGAGGGCCATCGTCTCTTTTCGCATGGCCCGATTGCGGTGATGCCGCTGGAAAGTTGCGTGGTATTACCACCATATCGTAGGGTGAACACCTGATAACCAGGTTGAGCCCTTGCCTTACACCATTCTTCATGTGGCGAATTTCCTGTCCCGTCCCAAGGGAGCCGGGTTCGCCAGTATCCAGTACAAGCTGACCAACGGCCTCATCCGGGCCGGCCATAACGTGGTGACCTTCAGCGACCGTGAGGTGGCGCGCGCCTCGACCCCCTTCCTGTCGCGCAAATTGGGCACTAAGGGGGCCAACCGCCGCCTGCTCACTCTGGCGACCGATCTGCGTCCGGATCTGGTGCTGCTGGGCCATGCCGACACTATCCACCCGGAGACCCTGGCCGAAATCCGCCAATTGCTTCCGGGCGTCCGTATGGCGCAATGGAATGTGGACCCCTTGTTCGAAGAGGACAACATGGCCCGCATCCGCTCCAAGCAATCGGCGGTGGACTGGACCTTTGCCACTACCGCCGGGCCCTTGCTGCAGGCATTGGGGGCGGGTGGTCCGGCGGCGTTCATGCCCAACCCGGTGGATGCCGGCATCGAGCGGGGACGCAGCTTCGAGGCCGACGGTCTGCCGGTGGACATCTTCTATGCCGTGGGCTCGGCCGGATTTGGGCGAAGCCATTGCGGAATTGACAGTTCAGCCGGTGACATTGCCGGGCGGCTTAAGGACCGTCTGCCCGCGCGGTCGTTCCTGCTGCCCGGCATCGACGGCCCCCATCTCGGCGGAGCTGCCTGCCTCGACGCCATGCGTTCGGCCAAGATCGGGCTCAACATCAGCCGGCGCAATGATGTCCGGCTGTATTCGTCCGACCGTATCGCCCATCTGGCCGGCAATGGTCTGGTGGTGATGATCGACCGCGCCACCGGCTATGGCGATCTGTTCGCCGAGGATGAGTTGGGCTTCTATTCCACCGAAGACGAACTGGTAGACAAGCTCGACCGCCTAACCCGCGACGATAATGCCCGCAAGGCGTTGGGCAAGCGCGGTTGGCGGGCTTACCGCTCCATGTTCGACGCTACCCGTGTGGCGCAATATATGGTCGGTGTCTTGGATGGCCGCATCGACGCCGCCGGTTTCGACTGGCGGACGCGCCCGCATTGCAAGGTGGTGCCGGAGCCGGCGCGTTGTCAGGTGGCGTGAAGGCGAAAGGCCCGCGTTCCGTCGCGGGTCAACGTGCCCTCCTTCTCCAGCTTGGCCAGCGTGCGGTACAGCGCCTCGCGGGTCAGGCCGATCTCGCCCGCCACCAGGGTCAGCGGCCGGTCCAGCGTGACCACTCCGTCCACCGCGCCGGCCTGAGTCAGATAGGCCAGCACCCGCTCGCGCGCGCTCTTGATCCGCACCAGCTCAAAGCGCCCGCGCAAACGCTGGAGCTGGCGTGCGAGATAGGCGGAAAACGCTAGATTTAAGGCGGGATGCGCCTTCAGCAGCAGCAGCACGGCGGCCTTGGGATAGGCGCGCAACTCGCTGGCCTCGTCGGCGACGGCGTCGCAGTGATAGACGTCCGAGAACAGCGATGCCTCGGCAAACGGCTCACCCTGCCCGGCCACGTGCAGGGTCACCGGGTGACCGTCAAGCCCATGGCGCACCAGCCTGATGCGCCCCTGTTCCACATGAAACATCGCATTGGCGGCATCCCCGGCGCGGAACAGCGTCTCGCCCGCCGCCAGCTTGCGCCGGGTGGTGCGCACGTTGCGCAGCAATGTCAGCCATTCTTCGGCCATTCCGACTCTCCCTTGTGACTGCGATCATACGCGAGGACACGGTGCGGCGCTAAGGTGACGGAAAGGGAGTTCCGCCATGAAAGCACTGACCGTCGCGTTGATGACCCTGCTTGCCCTGCCCGCCTTCGCCGCCGATCCCAAGGGGCTGAGCCCGGCGCAGATCGAGTCATTGCGGGCCGCGCGCGGCATGGGCCTGTCGCTGCCGGCGGAACTGAACGGCAAGCCGGGGCCGCTGCATGTGCTGGAATTGGCCGACAAGCTGGGGCTGAGCGCCGAGCAGATCGAGGCCATGGATGGGCTGGTGGTGGCCATGAAGACCGAGGCGGTGGCCGTGGGCGAACGTATCATCGCCGCCGAGGGCGAACTGGACGCGCTGTTCGCGGCCGCCGAACCGGACCGTGCCGCCGTTGCTGCCAAGGTGGACGACATCGCCCGCCTCAACGGGGCACTACGGCTGGTGCACCTTAACACCCATCTGGCCGCCGCCAAGGTGCTGAGCGCTGGGCAGAAGGGCCGTTACATGGAGTTGAGGCATTACCCCGGCGGGTGATGGTCAGGGCAGCATGGCCACGTGCAGGCCCTTGCCGACCGGGAACGTGGTTGCCGACACACCGGCCAGGGCCTCGACGGCGGCGATGTAACCGGCGATCTCCTCGGGATGCGACAGCGCATTGTCGGCGAGCAGCAGGCAGCCGGGGGCCAGCTTGGGCAACAGCAGGCGCACTTGTTCGGGGGCGCTCCAGCGGTCGGCATCGAAGAACACGCAATCGAACGGCCCGGCCAGGGTGGCCACCGTCTCGCTGGCGTCGCCGACCAGCAACTGCACATGGTCGGCCAACCCGGCGCGCTGAAGATTGACCTGGGCCTGGGCGCTTTTGCCGGCATCGCGCTCGATGCTGATCAGCGGCGTGGCCAAACCGTTGGCGCGCAATGCCGCCGCCAGCCAAAGGGTGCTGATGCCGTTGGAGGTGCCGATCTCCAGCACCCGGCGGCGCCCACCGGAGCGCACCAGCACGTGCAGCAACTCGGCGGTGTCGCGCTCCAGATTCAGCATCTTGGACGCGCGGTCGGCTTCGCGCGCATCGTTGTCGCGCCCGAACCCCTCCAGTTCGCGCAGGATGCCGTCGAGTGCGGCGTCGATCAGCATTCTATTCCTTGGGGATCATGCGGCCCAGCTTCTTGCCGCCGCAGATGTGGACATGCAGGTGGGGCACTTCCTGGCCGCCATTGGCACCGATATTGGCGATCATGCGCCAGCCTTCCTCGGTGACGCCGACCATCTCGGCCACCTTGCGGACGGCGCGGAAGAAGGTGCCGATCTCGGCATCGGAGGCATTGGCGGAGAAGTCGTTCATGGAGACGTATCGGCCCTTGGGGATCACCAGCACGTGAACCGGCGCCTGCGGGGCGACGTCATGGAACGCCAGGGTGTGGTCGTCCTCGTGCACCTTCTTGCAGGGGATCTCGCCACGCAGAATCTTGGCGAACACATTGTTGGGATCGTAGGCCATGCTCCCCTCCTCCTACTTCTTGCGGCTGTTCTTCTCGTCGATGCCCGAGATGCCCGAGCGCTTGTCGAGTTCGGCCCACACGTCCTCGGGTGCAACGCCGACTTCCGCCCACAGCACCAACAGGTGATAGAGCAGATCGGCACTCTCCGAGGTCACGCCGGCCGGCCCTTCGACCATGGCGGCCAGGGCGGTTTCGACGCCCTCCTCGCCCACCTTCTGGGCGATCTTCTTGCGGCCCTTGGCGAACAGCTTGGCGGTGTAGCTGGTGTCCGGATCGGCGCCCTTGCGGCTCTCGATGACCTGGAACAGCGTGTCGATAGCGTGCTGGGTCATGCTCACACCGGGCGGACGGGGATGCCGGCCGCTTCCATGTGGGCCTTGGCCTGGGCGATGGTGTAGGTGCCGAAATGAAAGATCGAGGCGGCCAGCACCGCGGTGGCGTGGCCGTCACGGATGCCCTCCACTAGGTGGTCCAGGGTGCCGACGCCGCCCGAGGCGATAACCGGCACGGTGACCGCATCGGCCACCGCGCGGGTCAGCGGCAGGTTGAAGCCCTGCTTGGTGCCGTCGCGGTCCATGGAGGTCAGCAGGATCTCGCCGGCGCCGTACTCCACCATGCGCCGCGCCCAGGCCACGGCGTCGATGCCGGTGGCGTTGCGGCCGCCATGGGTGAAGATCTCGAACTTGCCGGGCGCCACCTGCTTGGCGTCGATGGCGACGACGATGCACTGGCTGCCGAACTTCTCCGCCGCCTCGCGCACGAATTCCGGGCGGTGGACGGCGGCGGTGTTAATGCTGACCTTGTCGGCGCCGGCCAGCAGCAGCTTGCGGATGTCCTCGACCTGGCGCACACCGCCGCCCACGGTCAGCGGCATGAAGCAGGCCTCGGCGGTGCGGCTGACCACGTCGTAGATGGTGTCGCGGTTATCCGAGCTCGCGGTGATGTCGAGGAAGGTCAGTTCGTCGGCGCCGGCCGCGTCGTAGATCTTGGCCTGCTCGACCGGGTCGCCGGCATCGCGCAGGCCGACGAAGTTGACCCCCTTGACCACGCGGCCATCCTTGACGTCCAGGCAGGGGATGATGCGCATCTTCAGCATTGCGGTTACTCCGCCAGAAGCGCGATGGCTTCCTTCACATCGATGCGGCCGTCATAAATGGCGCGGCCCGAAATGACGCCGGCGATGCCCGAGGACGCGACCGCCTTCAGCGCCTTGAGGTCGTCGAGCGACGACACGCCGCCCGAGGCGATCACCGGGGTCGAGATCGCCTTGGCGAGTGACGCGGTGGCCTCCACATTGGGGCCGGCCAGCACGCCGTCGCGGTCGATGTCGGTGTAGATGATGGCCGCAGCGCCGGCATCCTCGAACTTCAGCGCCAGTTCCAGCACGGTCAGGTCCGAGGTCTCGGCCCAGCCCTCGACGGCGACGCGGCCGCCCTTGGCGTCGATGCCGACGGCGACACGGCCCGGGAAGCGCTTGCAGGCTTCCTTGACCAGCTCGGGATTGCGCAGCGCCACGGTGCCGAGGATGACGCGGGAGACGCCGCGTGCCAGCCAATCCTCGATGGTCGCCATGTCGCGGATGCCGCCGCCCAGCTGCACCGGGACGGTGACCGCCTTCAGGATCGACTCCACCGCCGCCGCGTTGACCGGCTTGCCGGCGAAGGCGCCGTTGAGATCGACCACGTGGATCCACTCGGCTCCCGCGTCAGCGAAGGCCTTAGCCTGGGCGCCGGGATCGGTGTTGAACACCGTCGCCTCTTCCATGAGGCCCAGCTTCAGGCGCACGCAGGCGCCGTCCTTGAGGTCGATGGCGGGGAAGAGAATCATCGCTTTACGGCTTCCACTTGAGGAAATTCGAAATCACCTTGAGCCCGGTCGCCTGGCTCTTTTCCGGGTGAAACTGGGTGCCCACCACGTTGTCCTTGCCGATCACCGCGCAGATGGGCCCGCCGTAATCCACCCGCGCCAACTGGTGCGCCGCCTCCGCCACCACGTAGCGGTAGGAATGGACGAAATAGGCGTGCGGGTTGTCCGGCAGGTCGTCCAGCAGCGGATGGCGGCCGGGCGTGAAGGTCAGCTCGTTCCAGCCCATATGCGGGACCTTGAGGCCCGGGTCGGACGGGGTGATCGGCAGCACCTCGCCCGGCACCCAGCCCAAACCCGCATGGGTGCCGTGCTCGCGCCCGGTGGTGGCCAGCAATTGCATGCCGACGCAGATGCCCATGAACGGGCGCTGATGGGCGAACACATGGTCGGACATGGCCTCGACCATGCCGGGCAGCGCGTCCAGGCCGGCGCGGCAATCCCCGAAGGCGCCGACGCCCGGCAGCACCACGCGGTCGGCGGCCCGCACCGTCTTGGCATCGGCGGTGACGGTGATGGTGGTGTGGAGAGTGTTCTCGGCTACCACCCGCTCGAACGCCTTGGCGGCGGAACGCAGGTTTCCCGAACCGTAATCGACGATAGCGACCAGCACTTAGAGGGACCCTCCCAGCACGCCCTTGGTGGAAGGCACCGCATCCGCCTTGCGCGGGTCGATCTCGATGGCCTGGCGCAGCGCGCGGGCCAGGGCCTTGAAGCAGGCCTCGACGATGTGGTGGTTGTTCTCGCCGTACAGGCATTCGACGTGCAGGGTGGCGCCGGCGGCCTGGGCGAAAGCCTGGAACCATTCCTTGAACAGCTCGGTGTCGATGCCGCCCAGGCGGTCCTGGGTGAACTTCACCTTCCACACCAGATAGGGCCGGTTGGACAGGTCGATGGCGACGCGCGCCAGGGTCTCGTCCATGGGCACGTAGGCATGGCCATAGCGGGTGATGCCCTTGCGGTCGCCCAGTGCCTGGGTCACCGCGGCTCCGATGGCGATGCCGGAATCCTCGGTGGTGTGGTGGCCGTCGATATGCAGGTCACCCTGGGCCTTCACGGTCAGGTCGATCAGCGAATGCCGCGACAATTGCTCCAGCATGTGGTCGAGGAAGCCGATGCCGGTCTCGACGCTGTACTTGCCCTTGCCGTCGAGGTTCAGCTCGACCGAGATGCTGGTTTCCGTGGTCTTGCGCTCGATGATGGCCGTGCGCATGGGGGTCTCCTGGCTTAAGCGAAGCCTTGGAATAACAGGATTAACGCCGCGCTTCCACCCCGGTCTGCCGAGCGGCCCTTCCATAATTCGTAACGCCCCTTATGTCTTGCGGGCGGGGATGGACCGGGTCCGGGCCTTTGGAATCATCGCCCACCCCTTCGACGATTAGGAAGCAGCATGTCCGACACTCCCTCCTGGCACGGCACGACCATTCTGTCCGTGCGCAAGGGCGGCCGCGTGGTGGTGGCCGGCGACGGCCAGGTCTCCCTGGGCCAGACCGTCATCAAGGCCAATGCCCGCAAGGTCCGCCGCATAGGCGGCGGCAACATCCTGCTGGGCTTCGCCCGGGCCACCGCTGACGCCTTCACCCTGCTGGAGCGGCTGGAGGGCAAGCTGGAGAAGCATCCCGGCCAGTTGACGCGCGCCTGCGTCGAGCTGGCCAAGGACTGGCGCACCGACCGCTATCTGCGCCGGCTGGAAGCCATGATGGCGGTGGCCGACAAGGAGGTGTCGCTGGTCCTGACCGGTCAGGGCGACGTGCTGGAGCCCGAGGACGGCATCATCGCCATCGGTTCGGGCGGCAATTACGCGCTCAGCGCCGCCCGCGCGCTGATCGACACCGACCTGGATGCCGAGGCCATCGCCCGCAAGGCCATGAAGATCGCCGCCGATATCTGCGTCTACACCAACACCAACGTCTTGGTGGAGAGCCTCTGACATGTCCGCTTCCTTCTCCCCCCGCGAGATCGTCTCCGAGCTCGACCGCTACATCGTCGGCCAGAACGACGCCAAGCGCGCCGTGGCCATCGCGCTGCGCAATCGCTGGCGCCGACAGCAGCTCACCGGGCCCATGCGCGAGGAGGTGCTGCCGAAGAACATCCTCATGATCGGGCCTACCGGCTGCGGCAAGACGGAGATCTCGCGCCGCCTCGCCCGCCTTGCGGGGGCACCTTTCCTGAAGGTCGAGGCCACCAAGTTCACCGAGGTCGGCTACGTGGGCCGCGACGTCGAGCAGATCGTGCGCGACCTCGGCGAGGTCGGCATCGGGCTGGTGCGCGAGAGCAAGCGCAAGGACGTGCTGGCCCGCGCGCAAAAGGCCGCCGAGGAGCGCATCCTCGACGCGCTGGTCGGTCCCGGCTCGGGCC
>JAEZFE010000508.1 GCA_023437865.1 Pseudomonadota bacterium
ATCGCCGCGCCAATAGGCGCCGGCCAGCTTCATCAGCTTGAACGCCTTGCCCAGCTTGGCGGTGGAGGGCAAATGGGGGCCACGGCACAGGTCGATGAAATTGCCCTGGCGGTAAAGCGAAATCTTCTGCTCGGCCGGGATGGAGGCGATGATCTCGGCCTTGTACTTCTCCCCCTGGCCCAGGAAGAACTGCACCGCCTCGTCACGGTCCCATTCCTCGCGCACGATGGGCTCGTCGCGGGCGACGATCTCGGCCATCTTGGCCTCGATCTTCTCCAAATCCTCGGGCGAGAACGGCGTCGGGCGGGCGAAGTCGTAATAGAACCCATTCTCGATGGCCGGGCCGATGGTGACCTGGGTCTCGGGATAGAGCTCCTTGACCGCCTCGGCCATGACGTGGGCAGCGTCGTGACGCAGCAACTCAAGCGCGTCGGCGCCGTCTTTGGCGGTGACGATGGCGAGCTGGGTGTCGGTGCTCAGAGTGGTCGAGAGGTCCTTCATCTCGCCGTCGATGCGGATGGCCAGCGCGGCCTTAGCCAGGCCGGGGCCGATGTCCTTGGCGACGTCCAGACCCGTGACCGGGCCGGGATACGTGCGGACGCTGCCGTCGGGAAGCGTAATGGCGACCATGGGAACTCTCTTCTTGGAAGGAATACGAAACGAGGCAGAGTAAGGGGTTTGCCGCTCCAGTCAAGGAGAGCGAAGGCGCTAACCCCGCCGAAGCGTCACGACCGCCACCTCGGGCCGCGAATTGAGGCGCAGTGGCGGTACGCTGGAACCGGTGCCCGAGGAGGTGTAGCCCTGCAGCGCCCCCAGTCGCCAGGCCCCCTTGGCCAGCCTCTGGTGGCGGTCGAGGGCGGTCATCACCGGGGTGCCGCCGGGCAAGCAGATCTGGCCGCCATGGGTATGACCCGAGAGCAGCAGGGCGAAGCCCAGCCGCTCGGCCTCGTGGGCCAACTCGACCGAATGGGCCAGCAGCAGGTGAAAGCCGTCGCCCCGCGCCGCCCGCGCGGTGCGCGCGGCCGGGGTGTAGAAGCAGTGAATGTCGTCGAGGCCGACCAGATGGATACGGGCACCGTTGCGCTCAAGGCAGGTGGTCTCATTGACCAGCATGCGCACGCCCAAGCGCTCAAGCACGTCGACCATGGCGGCCCGGTCATGGTTTCCCAGAACCCCGTAAATGCCGTCTGCCGCCCGGCAGGCCTGGATGACCGGCGCGAGCAACGCCCCCGCCCGGTCTGGCTCGGGGGCGCCGAAGGTTTGGTAATCGCCGGTCAGAACCACCAGCTCGGCATCCATCCTGGCCAAGAGGGGAAGCAGCGCCTCGGTCAACCCGGGAACCGTGCCAACATGCAAGTCCGAAAGATGGACGATCCGGTACCCGTCGAATTCCGCCGGCAGATCGGCAAAGCGGAACTCCAGTTCACTCAGCCGGATATCCAATGCATTTCGCCGGCCCGCGCGGTAGAGGCCGGAGAACTGGAAGGCCGCTGTGATCGCAACCTCAAGCACCGGCGCCAGCCAGAACCGGTGGTGACGCTCTCCGTCTGGCGTGGAGCGCCGCCGCATCCGGTTCAGGTTTTGCTCAAGGTCGCGGCGCCGCTCGCGCCAGACATGCCGATGCTCGCGGTGGATGAGGCCCAAGCGAAACCCTTTGATTCAGTGGTCGAGCAAGCCGGCCAGCGCCTGCTCCACCCGCGCCACCTCCAACTCTGCGAGCGAGGGGTGGCGCAGGATGGTGACGCGGCCACGCGGAGCACAGAGAGTGGGGTCGGATTCGTGCGAGAACAACACCACCGAAGGGCAGGAGGCGGCGGCAATCAGATGCATGGGGCCGGTATCGTTGCCCACCGCCGCCATGGCCTGGCGCCCGAGCCCCAGGATGTCGAGGAACTGGGTCCTGCCGGCCAGGCTGACGGCCTGGGGACAGGCCGTGGTGATGGTGTCGATCTCGGCCCGCTCGGCCTGGGTGCCGACCAGCACCGGCGTGATCCCACGCACCGCAAGCCATTGCGCCATGGCGGCAAAGCGTTCAGCCGGCCAGCGCTTGGCCGGACGGTGCGGGGCGCCACCGGGGCAGAGCAGGGCGAAGGGGTGGGGGATATTAAAGCGGTGGATATCGCCATCGGCCCAGGCGAGATCGGGCGGCGGCACGGCGTCGATGCCGGCCACCGCCAATTGCTCGGCCTGACGCTCGATGGTGTGCATGGCATCGCGCTGGGGGTTGGCGTGGGGCAGGGCACAGCCCTTGGCGATGCCGCTCCACTCCACCTGTCCGCCCATCAGCTTGAAATACCAGCCCGAGCGGTCCGAGGTCTGAAGGTCGTAGACACGGGTGAAGCGGCCCGAGGCCAGCCGGCGCTTCAGCTTCAGCACCTTGGGCACCTGCCACATCTTGGGCTTGTCATCGACCCACACATGGTCGAACCACGGGCTCGCCACCGCCAGCGCCGCGTAGGGCCGGGTGGTCATCAGGGTGATTTCGGCCTGGGGATGGTGGCGACGGATGGCCTGGAACGGTCCGAACGCCTGAACGAAATCGCCCAGGGCGCCGAGCTTGATGACGAGAATGCGTTCGGTCATGGCGTCAACCGCCCTTATTCCAGTCTTATCCCTTCGGCATCCCTTAGGCGCTGTGGTCAGCGCGCCTCCGGGTCCACCGGCACGATGTTCTGCACCACCGCCGGTGCGCCCGACAGCAATTCACCGTAGACCGCCAGCGTGCGGCTGCACATGGCTTCCTTGGTGAAATTGGCGCGTACGAAGCTCTGCGCCAACTGAGCCATGTCGCCGCGCTCCTCCGCCGACAGCGACAGGAAGCGGCCCAGCGCGGCAGCCAGCGACGACGGGTCGCCCGGAGTGGTCAGCCAGCCAGTGCGGCCGGGCAGGATGGTCTCGCGCGGGGCGCCGTGATCGGTGGCGATGACCGGACGGCCCATGGCCTGGGCCTCGGCCACCACGCGGCCGAACGCCTCGGGGTCGGTGGAGGCCGACACCGCCACGTCGGTCAGCATGTAGGCCGCCGGCATGTCGTTGCATTCATCGACGATGTGCACCACGTCGGTCAGGCCCAGCCTGCGGATCAGGTCGACCAATTCCTGGCGGTAGCCGGTGCGGCCCTGGTCGGAGCC
>JAEZFE010000509.1 GCA_023437865.1 Pseudomonadota bacterium
CCGCGAACGCGTCGCGCAGCGGCAGCGTCTCCTCGGCCGCGCGGCGCGAGAGCTGGGTCTCGCCGAGGATCATGCCCGCGAAGAAGGCGCCGAGCGCGAACGAGACGTCGAACAGGAACGCCGCGCCGAACGCGACGCCGAGCGCGATCGCCAGCACCGCGAGCCGGAACAGCTCGCGCGAGCCCATATGGGCCACCATGTGCAGCATCCACGGGATCACCCGCCGTCCCACCACCAGCATGAAGGCGACGAACGCGGCCACCTTCAGCAGGGTCAGCGCCAGCATGCCGCCCAGGCCGAGGTTCAGCTGCGCCGCCAGCCAGTCATGTTCGGCCTGGGTACCGCCATGCACCGCGCCGGCCAGGGCGGGCAGCAGCACCAGCGCCAGAACCATGGCCAGATCCTCGACGATCAGCCAGCCGACCGCGATGCGTCCGCGCTCGGTGTCGATCAGCCGGCGCTCCTGCAGGGCGCGCAGCAGCACCACGGTGCTGGCCACCGACAGCGCCAGGCCGAACACCATGCCTTCGACCCAGGTCCAGCCCATCAGCAGCGCAAGGCCCAGGCCCAGCACGGTCGCCACCGTGATCTGGACGATGGCGCCGGGCACCGAGATACGGCTGACCGACAGCAGGTCCTTGAGCGAGAAATGTAGACCGACGCCGAACATCAGCAGGATGACGCCGATCTCGGCCAATTGTGGCGCCAGCGATTGGTCGGCGACGAAACCCGGCGTGAACGGCCCCACCAGGATGCCCGCAAGCAGATACCCCACCAGCGGCGGCACGCGCAGCCGGCTGGCCAGGGTGCCGAGCAGGAAGGCCAACCCGATGCCGGCGACAATGGTAGTGATCAACGGTGTGTCGTGGGGCATCCGGACCAATCAGTGCAATAGGGGAGCGTCCGGCAACAAGAGCGACGGCCGGCTCTCTATTGTGGGTACGGCTGCGGTCCGAGACAAGTTGCGGACATCCCGATAAGGGATTCCCCTAGCTAGAAATCCAGCGGCGGCTCCGGCAGCAATCGGCGAGCCCGACGGTACATACAGATCTTGCTGACTTCGTCCGCCGTGATGGCTTCGGCATTCAGGCACTGCCCGAAGCCCCAATAATGGCAATCGCCGCACTCCTCTTCCGGCTTGGCCGGCAAGTGGGCGTAATGGCAGGTCTGGCACCACAGCACGTGCCCCATCTCGTCGGAGGCATAGCGGTGCGGCTGCTGTGACTTGCAGTGAGGGCAATAAGCTGAGCGGGTCATGGACCTACCTGAAAGGGCGGTTCCATCGTGCAGTTTTTGTGACTTTTCGCAATTCGTGCTTAGGTCGGAAAATGAGCTTTTCCGCTGGCATAAGCACAAATATCAATAATGCGGGAAGGGCATTATCCGCATCGGCTCGCCCGCCCGGGCCGTCAGCACGGTGTCTTCCGGCACCGCCGACCAGTTCTCGGGATCACGTTCCAGCGGCTCGGACACCACCACGACGTCGGTGCCGGCTTGGCGGTAATACAGGGTGTTCGGCCGGTCGTGGGCTGAATAGCGGAAGGCGTAAAGGTCATTGCCATTGGCCAGGGCGGCGGTGAAACGGAAAGGGGCCCTGCCCCCCTTGCCCCCGGCCAAACGGCCGATGGCGGCGACCACCCGGGCGGTGGCTTCGACCGGATCGGCACCATTGAGCAGCCCCGCCCCCATGATGGCGAGAAACACCGCTTCGGAATCGGTGGTGCCGGCCCGCGAAGGATAGAAGTCGTCGGGGATCAGCGCCTCGACGTCGCGGCGCAGAACGGGCCAATTGCCGACCAGGCCGTTATGCATGAACAGCCAGGTGCCGTAGGCGAAGGGATGGCAATTGGTTCGCGTCACCGCCGTACCGGTGGCGGCGCGCACATGGGCGAAGAACAGGTGAGAGCGCAGATGCCGGCACAGATGGCGCAGGTTCTCATCCGCCCAAGCCGGGCGCAATTCCCGGTACAGCCCCGGTTCCGGCTGGTTGGCGTCATACCACCCGAGGCCGAACCCGTCGCCGTTCAGCGCCGCGGTTGATTCAAATGCGTGCATGCTCTGCGACACCAGCGAGTGACTGGGTTGTGTCACATAGGCTTCCAGGGCGATGGGCTGTCCCCGATAGGCGATCCAGCGGCACATGCGGGCTCCTTGGCTTATCCCGGCGCTCATATGCGATCTGGGTATGGGGCGCGTGCCAGTCCACCATTTTGCCGGTGCATGGAGCAGACTTTGGTGCTCTGGCGATTTCAGGTAGGGTCCTGGCCGAGGTCGAACAAAGGAGATGGCGATGGACCGCTTCACGGTGTCTTTGGACGAGGATCTGCTTGCCCAGTTCGACGAGTACATCCGCCGTCGGGGCTATGGGAACCGTTCGGAGGCGGTCCGCGATATCCTGCGCAACACGCTGGAAACCGAGCGCCTGGCCGAAGAGGAGAACGGCCACTGCATCGCCTGCCTCTCCTACATCTACAATCACCACGAGCGCGAATTGTCGCGCCGCCTGACCGAAGCCAGCCACGCCCATCATGACCTGACGCTGTCGACCCTGCACGTCCACCTGGACCACGAGAACTGCATGGAGGTCAGCGTGCTGCAGGGCCCCACGCAATCGGTGCGCCGTTTCGCCGACGCCATCACCGCCGAAACCGGCGTGCGCCATGGTGCGTTGAACGCGGTGCCAGTGGAGATCGGGCACAAGCATGAGCATGGGCACGACCATGGGCATGATCACCCACACGGCCATGAGCACGGCCATGACCACGGGCACACGCACAGCCGCCCCAAAACCTAAGGGGCCGCCTTCCCAAGCACTTCGCCCCTTGGCCAACCGCTGATGGGGGCAGACGAAAACACCAGAACCCGACGACGCGAATGTCAGTATGAATTCTGCGGAAATCGTATTACACATTCAGCCGTTGATTTTGGGGAGTCTTCGTCCATGCCTTCCGCTCTGCGGTCTTCGCTGGCTGCTATCGCCGTGCTGGGCCTGTCGCCTTCGTTCGCGCACGCCCACTTCCAGGAAATCCTGCCTTCCGCCGACATCGTCGCCGAGAGCGGCGACCGCACGGTCAAGCTGGACATGGTCTTCACCCATCCGTTCGAGGGCGGCCCGACCATGGAAATGGGCCAACCGGTGCAGTTCGGCGTGCTGGCCGACGGCAAGAAGACCGATTTGAAATCGGCGCTGGTCAAGAAGCCGGTGGACGGCAAGACCGCGTTTGAAGCCAGCTACCAGATCAAGGCGCCCGGCGATTACGTGTTCTTCATCGAGCCCGCGCCGTATTGGGAACCCGCCGAGAAGAAGCACATCATCCACTATTCCAAGGTGGTGGTGGATTTCGGCTCGGGCGAGGGCTGGGACAAGCTGGTCGGCCTGCCGGTGGAGATCGAGCCGCTGGTGCGCCCCTACGGCCTGTGGACCGGCAACCAGTTCCGCGGCATCGTGCGCAAGAACGGCAAGCCGGTGCCGTTCGCCGAGATCGAGGTGGAATGGGTGAATGACGGCAGCGTCAAGGCGCCGGCCGATCCCTTCATCACCCAGGTGATCAAGGCCGATGCCTCGGGCCAGTTTTCCTACACCATGCCGCGCGCCGGCTGGTGGGGCTTCGCCGCCCTGGTCGAGGGCGACAAGCCCCTGAAGGCGCCGGACGGCAAGCCGGCCGCCGTGGAGCTGGGCGGCCTGATCTGGGTCAAGACCATCGACATGAAGTAAGGGGCCGCGGGCATGCGTGCCCGCCCCCGTCTCCGGAGCAGCCTCTCGATGGCTCACATTCCCGACGGCGTCGTCACACTCCCCGTCCTGGTCACCGGTGCCGTCCTCACAGTGGCCGGTTGCGGCTATGCGCTGAAGCGCCTGGCCCCGGAACGTATTCCCCAGGTGGCCATGCTGTCGGCGGTGTTCTTCGTCGCCTCGCTGGTTCATTTTCCGGTGGGCCCCAGCAGCGTGCATCTGATCCTCAACGGCCTGACCGGAGTGGTCCTGGGCTGGGCGGCCTTTCCCGCCATCCTGATCGCCCTGCTGCTGCAGGCGGTGCTGTTCGGATTCGGCGGCGTGGTGGTGCTGGGCGTCAACGTCATGAACATGGCGGTTCCGGCGGTGATCTGCGGCCTGCTGTTCAACGCGGTGCACCGGCGCGCCGGTGACAATCCCAAGCCCGCGGTCATCGCCGCCGGATGCTGCGGGGCGCTGGGTGCACTGCTGACCACGTTGGCAGTCGCCTTGTCGCTGGCGGTGAGCGGCCGCGAATTCCTAACCGCCGCCAAACTGGTCGTCCTCACCCATATGCCGGTCATGGTGATCGAGGCAGCCTTCACCGCCGCCGCCATCGGCCTTCTGCTGCGGGTCAAGCCGGACTTCATCGCCCGCCGGTATCCCGAGGAGAGCGTGGGATGATCCGTCGCTTCGCCCTCGCCGCCGCACTGGCAGTGCTGACGCTGCTGGCCGGCAATACCCCCGCTTCGGCGCATAAGATGAAAGTGTTCGCCACCGCCGAGGGGGCCGCCATCTCCGGCTATGCCTATTTCAGCTCCGGCAGCCGGGCCATGCAGGCCAAGGTGACAGCCACGGGGGCTGACGGCATACCGGTATTCGAAGGCGTCACCGACGACCAGGGGCAATTCGCCTTTCCCGCCGTACGGCGCATGGACCATGTCATCACCGTGGATGGCGGTGACGGCCACATGGCCACCTTCACCATCACCGCCGCCGAATTGCCCGAAAGCCTGCCGCCAGCCGGCCCGGCATCGGCGACGCCCGCGCCCGTTTCCACCCCACCGGCGGAAATCGCTCCCAACGACTTGCGTGCCTTCATCGACCAGAGCATCGCCCGCCAGATCCGTCCCTTGCGGGAACAACTCGACGCCTACCAGGAAAAAATCTGGTGGCACGACGTGATCGGCGGCATCGGCTACATCGTCGGCGTGGCCGGCTTTGCCTTCGGCTGGGCCAATCGCCAGCAGGCCCGGCGCAAAGGGGCGATCAAGGAGGAAGCGGCACCATGAACGTGCTCCATCCCCATAACGGCGAGAGAACCCCGCTCGGCAATGATATGGCCTGTCAGACCAGCCCGCGGCACAGCGGCCTGATCAGCCGCCTTGACCCGCGCACCCGCGTTCTCGCCGCCGGGATTTTCGCCCTGCTGGCGGTCAGCATGAGCCATTTGCCGACACTGGGGGGCGCGGTGGCGTTGTCGGTGGTGGCCGCCATCCTGGCCCGGCTCGCCCTGCGCCCGACACTGCGGCGCCTGCTGGCGCTGGACGGCTTCATGGTATTGGCCGTGGTCATGCTGCCATTCACCGTGCCCGGCGACACCCTGGTCAGCGTGGCCGGGCTGGACGCCTCGCGCCAGGGGCTGACCCAGGCGCTCGTCATTCTGCTCAAGGCCAACGCCGTGGTGCTGATGGTGCTGGCCCTGGTCGGTTCCTTGGATACCGTTGCGTTGGGACAGGCGCTGGCGCGGCTGGGTGCCCCGGAGAAGCTGGTCCATCTGTATCTCTTCACCGTGCGCTATCTGGACGTGATGCACCGCGAGTACCGCCGCCTGCGCACCGCCATGCGGGCGCGCGCCTTCGCCATGCGCACCGACTGCCACACCTGGACCTCCATCGGCTATCTGTTCGGCATGCTGATGGTGCACAGCATCGAGCGCTCGGAACGCATCGTCGCCGCCATGCGCTGCCGGGGCTTCGACGGCACCTTCCCGGCACTCGACGAACCCACCCGCTTCCGGCGTCCCGACGGAATGTTCGCTTTGGCGTCGTTGGCGGGTATGGTCATGCTCATGACCATCGAGACCATCTGACATGCCCCCGTTGTTTCGGCTGGACGGCATCCGCTTCGCCTATGAGCGCGGCCACCCGGTGCTGGACGGCGCCTCGTTCCACCTGGCGCCCGGCGAGAAGGTGGCGCTGACCGGAGCCAACGGCTCGGGCAAGACCACGCTGTTCCACCTGATGGTCGGGCTGCTGAAACCGGCAGCCGGCACCGTCGAAGCCTTCGGCGTGCCACGCCGGGCGGAACGGGACTTCAAGGAGGTGCGCGCCCGCGCCGGCATCCTGTTCCAGGACAGCGACGACCAGCTGTTCTGCCCCACGGTGGCCGAGGACGTCGCCTTCGGCCCGCTTAACCTGGGCAAACGCCCGGCGGAAGCCCGCGCCATCGTCACCGAGACCTTGGCAATGCTGGGCCTCGACGGCTTCGAGGACCGCATCACCCACAAGCTGTCGGGCGGCCAGAAACGCCTGGTGGCGCTGGCCACCGTTCTGGCCATGCGGCCCGACGTGCTGCTGCTGGACGAACCCACCAACGCCCTGGACGACGCGACCGCGGCGCGGCTGACCGACATCCTGCTCGGCCTGCCCCAGGCCATGGTCGTCATCTCGCACGACAAGGCCTTCCTCGGCCGCATCGCCACGCGGCGGGTCCGGCTGCATAATGGGCGTCTGACCGACGAGTAGAAGGACGAGTCGGAATGGCCCGCAACATCCTGATCCTCGGCGGCACCACCGAAGCCTATGCCCTGGCGCGTGAGTGCACAGCCCTGCCCGATCTGCGGGTGATCTCGTCGCTGGCCGGGCGCACCGCCCATCCCCGCCTGCCGGTGGGTGAGGTGCGCATCGGCGGCTTCGGCGGGCCGCCGGGGCTGGCCGCCTATCTGCGGGAACACCGCATCGACGCGGTGGTGGACTGCACCCATCCCTTCGCCGCCCGCATGGGCTGGAATGCCGCCGAGGCCTGTGCGGCGGCAAGCGTACCGCTGCTGCGGCTGGACCGTCCGGCCTGGGTGCGCCAGGACGGCGATCTGTGGGACGAAGTGACGGAGTGGCCCGAGGCTGCCGCCCTGGTCGGTGCCCAGTCCAAGCGCGTGCTGATGGCGGTGGGGCGTCAGGAACTGGAGCCATTCGCGGGCCTGGAT
>JAEZFE010000042.1 GCA_023437865.1 Pseudomonadota bacterium
CCCTATGGCATGACGCTGTCGCTGGCCCGCCGCCATGCGCTGCTGGATTGGGCGTCACGGGCCGGAGCCTGGGTCATCGAGGACGATTACCTCGGCGAATTGCAGCTGGGTGGCCGGGCCGCTCCCGCTCTGGCCTCACTGGACCAGGCCGGGCGGGTGCTGCATGTGGGGACCTTCAGCAAGACCATCAATCCCGCGCTGCGGCTGGGTTTCCTGGTGGTGCCGCCGGCTCTGGAGGGGCGCATGCGGGATTATGTTACCGCGCTTGCTCCCGCTCCGGCGCCGCTGCTCCAGCATGCGGTGGCCGAGTTCCTGCGCGACGGCCATTACCTGCGCCACCTGCGGCGCATGAAGCGGGTCTATGGGCGTAGGCGCCAGTTGCTGGAAGCCTGCCTTGCGGCGACCGGCGCCGACCATGCTCCTGCTGGTCTATCGGTGCTGCACCGGTTGCCACCGGGCTGCGACGATGCGGCCATTGCACGGGCGGCGCGCGAGGTGGGGCTTGCCCCGGTACCGCTGTCGCCGTGGTACAGTGACGCCGCACGCGCCCAGCCCGGCCTGCTGCTGGGCGTGACCAACGTGGCGGAGGAGCGGGCCGCAGAACATTGGGGCCGCCTCTCCGCCATCATTCGGCGGTTCAGCCCAGCGCCGCCTTGATCTCGGCCAACTTGTCCTTGGCGTAATACGAGCAGCAGCCCTTCTTGGCGACCGGTTCCAGGGCCAGCGTTTTGATGGCCTTCTTCACCTTGGTGTCGGTGACGCCCAGTTCCTTGGCAATGGCGCCGGCGGGCAGCACTTCTTCCATAATCCCCTCCTTGAATTCGCAAATAGTGCGGAAGGATAATCCCGGAGCGCGCGTGCCGCCAGGGTTCGCAATAAAAAAGGCCGGGTCCGCAAAGACCCGGCCGTGTGTCCGCCAGGGACGCTTAGTCCTTGCGGAAATCCTCGTGGCAGGCCTTGCAGGCGGCGCCCAGGGCCTTGAACGCATCGACGGACTTGGCGGTGTCGCCGGTCTTGGTGGCGTCGACCAGGGCCAGGGCGGCGCCGAACGCCTTCTTGCCGGCCTCGTCGAACTTGGCGCGCTCGGTCCAGATATTGGCCTTGGCCTTGGTCTCGCCCTTGTCCGAGCCCTCGGGATAGGCGTTGCCCATGTGCTTGAAGGCATCGACGATGCTCTCGGCGTCCCACACCAGGTTCGAGGTGTCGCCCTTCAGGAACAGGGCCGCCTTCAGATTGCCCATGTGGCCGGCGGTGATCTTGTAGATGCTCTGGCGGTGGACGATCACCGGGTTGGTCTCGTCAGCCGAAGCCACCAGCGGGGCGGAGAGGGCGGCCAGGGTGGCGGCGAGCAGGACCAGCTTCTTCATTGGATACTCCTATGGGCGGGTTGGTTAACCCATAAGATGCACCGTCTCGCGCGCGTTGAAAATCTGTAGCTTAATGAAATGATTGTTTCCTATGGGAAACGCACTCAGGCGGCGGGCGGGGCACTCCGTGTCCCTTGCCTCCCGCCGCATAAGCTGCGCGGCGCGTTGCGCCTAAGCCAGCACTGCCGAGCCGTTGCTCACCAGCGCTGGCAGGGCCTTCAGGCGGCGGGCACCACCACCGCGAAGCACGAGCCCTTGCCCTCGACCGACTTCACCTCGACGGGGTGGCCCAGCAATTGGGCGGTGCGGCGGACTACGCCGAGGCCCAGGCCCAGGCCGCGCTGGGCGCCAGAGCCCTTGTCGCCCAGCCGGGTGAAGTCGTCGAATACGGTGTCCAGCTTGTCGGCGGGGATGCCGATGCCGGTATCGATCACGCAGATGGCGACCGTGCCGCCGCGTCGGCGGCAGCCCAGCAGCACGCCGCCGGATTGGGTGTAGCGGGTGGCGTTGATCATCAGGTTGCGCAGGATGCGTTCCAGCAGCACCGGGTCGCTGACCACCACCAGGTCGGTGGGGACCACGTGCAGTTCCAGGCCCTTGGCCGAGGCCTCGGCCTCCACCTGGTCGTACAGGCTCGCCATCATGGGCATCAACGGGAAGCGCAGGACGTTGGGGGTGATCTTGCCGGCCTCCAGCGTCGAGACGTCCAGCAACGTCGTCAGCAGCGCGTTGGTGGCTTCGAGGCTCTGGCCGATCTTGGTGACGATGTGGGCATGCGGGCTGTCGGCCATGCGCACCGACAGGGCCTCGATGAACATGCCGGCGGCCTGCAGCGGCTGGCGCAGATCGTGGCTGGCGGTGGCGAGGAAGCGGGTCTTGGATTCGTTGGCCTGCCGCGCGTCCTCGGCGCGCGCCTCGGCTTCCTCGGTGCGCTGGCGCACCTTCTGTTCCAGCCCATGCACCAAGGCCTCTTCGCGCGTCAGGCTGGCAAACAACTCGCGGACCAGCAGGCCCAGCAGGGTGCCGACCACCAGCACCACCCCGGCGGCGGTCCACACCATGCGGTGCCACGCCGCCAGCACGTCGCTCATGGCCTCGCCCGCCAGCACCACCACGTCGAACTCGGGGATGAGGCGGCAGGCGAGCAGGCGTTCGACGCCGTCCAGCGG
>JAEZFE010000112.1 GCA_023437865.1 Pseudomonadota bacterium
GCACTTGGGTGGATGTGGACGCGGTTGCCGAACCGATGCTTATGCGGCTGGGCATCCTCTTCGTTCCATCGGCTGTCGGATTGGGGGTACACGTTGCGACGCTGGCGCAGGAGGGCGCCGTCATCCTCGTGGCAACCATTCTTTCGGCTGCCGCATCGCTGGTGGCCGTCGCTTTCCTTTATACGATTCTCTCGCGGCGCGGTGCGGACGGAGGCCTCCATGGTTGAGGCTTTGATCCACCTCAGGGATCACCCGCTTCTGGCAGTGGCGATCACGTTGGCCGCTTTCCTGACCGGAGAAATAATCCAGCGCCGCCTCAAGGGGACTCCGCTTGCCAATCCGGTGGTGTTCTCGATCATCAGCATCAACGGATTTCTGTATGTCTCCGGGCTGGACTACGAAACCTATCTGCGCGGCAATGGCGTGTTAAAATTCCTGCTTGGGCCGGCCACGGTAGCCTTGGCGATCCCGCTCTACAGGAACTTCCAGGTCATCCGCCGGCACTGGCTTGCCGCCATCCTCTGTTCGATTGCCGCAGCCGCCATCTGCGGCTTTTCCGCCTTGGCCTTGACCCATTGGCTGGGCGTAGAGCGTGCGCTTGCCCTGGCCTATCTGCCGAAATCCGTGAGCACGCCGATCGCGCTCGGCATTGCCGATCAAATCCAGGCGAGCCAGTCCCTGGCGATCTTCTTCGTCTTCGCCACCGGCATATTCGGCGCGTTGTTCGGGCCGCAGATCCTGAGAATGCTGCGCCTCGACCGGCCCAACGGCTCCGGCCTGGCGCTAGGGATCACCTGTCATGCGCTCGGGGTCATGCGCGCCATTCAGGTCGATGACCGCGCGGCGGCGTTCGCCGTGCTCGGCATGGGGCTGATGGGTCTGGCTGCCGCCATCCTGCTGCCGCTGTTCGCCGCCTTCCTCTAGCGCCCAAGGCGCTGGGGTTCCCGAGGCGGTCACACCACCGAGAGGGTGACCGCCGGGGATTGTTCCAGCATATCGGCCAGGAGCAGCAGGGTCTTTCTGGTTTCCTCGCGGTCGGGCAGGGTGCCAAGGCAGATGCGCAACGCCTCGGGTGGTGTCTGGGTGACGGCGAATGCGTCGCTTCCGGCAACGGCGAGGCGGCGGACCCGCAGGTGGGCGGCGAATTCCGCCCGCGACCAGCCCTCAGGCAGGCGGAGCCACAGGTGGAAGGCGTCCTGTGCGCTGGAGAAGCTGCCCTCCGGCAAGAGCTCGATGGCCAATTGCCGGCGCGCACGGGCTTCAGTCCGAATGCCGTTCAGCACGGCGTCCGCCGTTCCGCCCAGGACCCAGCGGGTGGCAAGGGCGGAGGTGATGGGAGAGGCCATCAGCATGGTCGCGCGCAGCGCCGCCGCCGCCCGCAGGGCCTGCCGGCGGTCGGGAGCGACCAGATAGGCGATACGCAGGGCAGGGGCCACGCATTTGGCGAGGCCGGCGATATGGTAGGTCAGCTCCGGCGCCAGGGCGGCGAAGGCTGGCGGCGACGACATGGGCAGCATGCCATAGGCATCGTCCTCGACGATCGGCACGCCGTATTCCCGCGCAATAGCGGCGATTTCCTGCCGGCGTTCAAGACTGAGGGTGATCGTCGTCGGGTTATGGAGAGTCGGGTTGCAGTAGAAGGCTTTGGGCGTGTGGGTCTGGCAGGCCTCCCGGAACGCGTCGGGCAGGATGCCTTCTTCGTCCATGGCCACGCCTACGAGGCGGAATCCCAGTTGGGCCGCCAGGGCCTTCATGCCCGGATAGGTCAAGCCCTCGGCCAATACCGTGTCGCCCGCCCGCGCCAACAGCGAGAACAGCGTCACCATGGCGCCCTGGGCACCCGGGCAGATTACCAGGCGGTCCTCGGTCAGTCCGGGAATCCGCTCGCGCAGCCAGTACACGCCGGCGGCGCGGTCCTCCTCGGTGCCGGCATTGTCGCCATAGCCAAGCAGGCGGCGCGGCGAGATTTCCGTCGCGACCTCGGCCCAGTCCCGCCGCATGCGCTCGACCAAATGCGGCGAGTCGGGAAGCGGTGGAGCGTTCATGGTCATGTCGATCACGGACGGGCTGGCCTCGGCCCGCCGCCCGGCATCGCCGACGGGGGCGCGCACGAAGGTGCCCTGACCAACCCGGCCGATGACCAGGCCTCGCCGGCCTGCCTCGGCATAGGCGCGCGACACCGTGGTGAAGTCGAGGCCTAGGCGCTCGGCCAACACCCGCAATGGGGGAAGCTTGGCGCCCGGAGCAAGCGTGCCGTCACGCACGTCATCGGCGATGGCATCGGCGATGGCCAAGTAGACGGGCTTGCCGCCCTTGTCGACCTTGGGCACCCAATTCGCTTCCCGATCCATCACCGCTCTCATTTGAACCCGATCATTTGTGGAATATGGCAGGGACGCGGAGCAGGCCGCAAGGGCCCGCGATCACTCCGCAACCGGACTGCGCCGCAGCCGATGAAGCACGGGGCGTGCAGGCAATTGGCTGGTCTGCGCGATTACCTCGGCCCAACGCGGCTGGTGGTCGTCAGGGATCGCGACGGTGGTGAAGCCACACCGGATCAACAATGGGAATTGATCGGGAAGCAACGGGCCCTCGGCGCGGATTTCGCCCTGGAAGCCGAAGCGTTCGCGCAAGGCGCGCCCCAAGGTGAAGCCGCGGCCATCACGGAATTTGTCGAAGTGGATGGCGACCAGACCCAGGCTGGGAAGCAGGTGAGTGAATGAGCTGATCTCCGCGTCGCCCCCCACCCGCAGGCCCAGCGCCTGCCCGGTGGCGCCGGCGGTCGTCAGGTCCTCCAGCCCATGGATCGTAGGCCACCGG
>JAEZFE010000076.1 GCA_023437865.1 Pseudomonadota bacterium
GAGCCCGACCCCGGCGGCGCAGAAATCCGCCCCCGGGGTCTACTCGCCGCCGCCCCTGATCGCGCGCCCTCTGCCCGCGCCGCAACCGGCCGGCAGCGCGCCCGCCCAGTCCGGCCCCGGCCGCACCATCGTCATCCAATCTCCCGCGATCGCCGAAACGCCGGGCTACCCAGGGGAGATCCGGTGAGCTTCTTCACGCCCAAGCCCCGGATCCCCGGCTTTCAGCCCGGCGAGGATCTTGGCAACAGCCCGACGGCGCTGCGGCTGGATGGTGTGCGCTCGTCGGCGCTGGAGACCGGGCGGGCCCGTCTGGTGGCTGGCGCCGTTCTGTTCCTGGCCGCCTTCACACTGATCGGCGTGCGCATGATCGACGTGGCCGTGCTGGATTCCGAGCCGGCCAAGCCCCGCGCGCTGCCCACCGCGCGGACCGAGAGCCTGGAGATGGAGCGCGCCGATGTCACCGACCGCAACGGCGTGATCCTGGCCACCAGCCTGCCCACCGTTTCGCTTTACGCCAAGGCCAACGAAATCCTGGACCCGGTCGAGGCGGCGGCCAAGTTGAGCGCGGTGCTGCCCGACCTCGCCCGCCAAGACGTCCAGGGCAAGCTGGCCAGCGGCAAGCCGTTCGTCTGGTTGCGCCGTAACCTGACGCCCAGGCAGCAATACGACGTCAACGCGTTGGGCATCCCCGGACTCTACTTCGAGAAGGGCGAAAGGCGGGTCTACCCCCACGGTAACCTCGCGGCCCATATCGTCGGGATGACCGACATCGACAACAAAGGCATCGCCGGTATCGAAAAGCGCTTCGACCAGGCGCTGCGCGGGACCAAGGACCCGGTGCGGCTGTCCATCGACGTGCGCCTGCAGACGGTGCTGCGCAACGAGCTGATGCGTTCGGTGCAGGAATTCCGGGCGCTGGGCGCGCTGGGCATGCTGCTCGACGTCCATACCGGCGAGATGCTGGCCATGGTCAGCCTGCCCGATTACGACCCCAACGATCCGCCGGCGGGACAGTCGGAAGCCCTGTTCAACCGTGCCACCAAGGGCGCCTACGAAATGGGCTCGACCATGAAGCTGTTCAACACGGCCATGGCGATCGAATCGGGCAAGTTCAACATCAACTCCAGCGTGGACTGCCTTAAGCCCCTGGTGTTCGCAGGCCATACCATCCATGACGACCATCCGCTGAACCGCTGGGCGACGGTGTCGGACATCCTGATCCATTCGTCCAATATCGGGTCCGCCCGCATGGCGCTGGAGGCCGGCACCGAGTTCCAGAAGCAGTTCATGCGCAACTTCGGCATGCTGAACACGCCATCCATCGAGCTGCCCGAGGTGGGCGGCCCGCTGGTGCCCAATCCGTGGCGCGAGATCAACACCGTGACCATCTCGTTCGGTCATGGCTTGTCGGTTACCGCGCTCCAGCTGGTGCAGGGCGCCTCCGCCCTGGTCAATGGCGGCATCTTCCACCCCATGACCCTGCTGGCGCGCAATGACAACCTGCCGATCCCCGGCGAGCGCGTCATGAAGGCCAAGACCTCGGACCAGGTGCGCCAGATGATGCGGCTGGTGGTCACCGAGGGTACCGGCAAAAAGGCTGACGTGCCCGGCTACGAGGTCGGTGGCAAGACCGGCACCGCCGAGAAGGCCGTAAACGGTTCCTATAAGAAGAAGGCCGTATTGTCCTCCTTCGTCGCCGCCTTCCCCATGGACAATCCCCGCTACGTCCTGCTTGCCAGCATCGATGAACCGCAGGGGACCAAGGAAACCTACGGCTTCATCACCGCAGGCTGGAATGCCGCGCCGACGGCCGGGCGCATCATCGCCCAGGTCGCGCCGCTGATGGGCTTGATGCCGAAGGTGCAACCGCCGGCGCCCATGGCCGTCAACGGGAAGGGTACTGTCGCAGTAAGCGGGGGCAATGTTGCCGCGGTTGAGTGATATCACCGGCCTGCCATCGGCCGCCAATCCCGAGATCACGGGCCTGACCGCCGATTCGCGGAAGGTCCGTTCGGGCTTTCTGTTCGCCGCCCTGCCCGGCGGAAAGGCGGATGGCCGCGCCTACGTGGCCGACGCCATTGCCAAGGGCGCTGCCGCCATCCTGGCGCCTGCGGGCAGCGAGGTCGACACCGGCGCCGTGCCGGTGGTCAAGAGCGTCAATCCGCGCCGTGCCTTCGCCCGCGCCGCCGCCGCCTTCCATGGTCGCCAGCCCGCCGTGATGGCCGCCGTGACCGGGACCAACGGCAAGACCTCTACCGCCAACTTCACCCGCCAGATCTGGGACCGGCTCGGCCACAAATCCGCCGCGCTCGGCACCTTGGGCATCATCGCCGACGGCTGGCCCAACCAGGGCAGCCTGACCACCCCCGACCCCGCCGACCTGCATCGCGATTTGGCGGCACTGACCGAGTTCGGCGTAACCCATGCCTGCATGGAGGCGTCGAGCCACGGTCTCGACCAGTTTCGCCTGGACGGCGTGAGGCTGAAGGCCGCCGCCTTCACCAATTTGACCCGCGACCACCTGGACTACCACCAGGATATGGAAACCTATCTGGACGCCAAGCTGCGCCTGTTTAGCGAAGTCCTGCCCGAGGACGGCGTGGCGGTGATCAATGCCGACAACGACGCAGCCCCGCAGGTGGAGGCCGTCGCCCGTCAGCGCGGCCTCAAAGTACTTTCGTTCGGCCAGGATGCGGGCGATATCCGCTATACCGCCGTGCCCTCTCACGGCGGCCAGACGCTGACCGTGAACGGCACGGAGGTGCTGTTGCCGCTGGCCGGCACCTTCCAGGCCGAGAACGCCATGACCGCCTTTGCCCTGGCCGTCGCCTGCGGCGCCGATCCGGCCCAGGCGCTGGCGGCGCTGGCGACGCTGGATGGCGTACCGGGCCGCTTGCAGAAGGTGGCCGACACCACCACCGGCGCGCCGGTCTTTGTCGATTACGCCCACACCCCCGACGCGCTCGAAACCGTGCTGGCCGCCCTGCGCCCCCATGCGGCGGGCCGGCTGATCGTCGTGTTCGGATGCGGTGGCGACCGCGACCCCGGCAAGCGGCCGCAGATGGGCGCCATCGCCGCCGCCAAAGCCGACCTTACGATCGTCACCGATGACAATCCGCGCAGCGAGGACCCCGCCCTGATCCGCCGTGCCATCCTGGCCGCCGCCCCCGGCGCCGTCGAGATCGGCGACCGCGCCGCCGCCATCGCCCATGCGGTGCGCGAGGCGCGCTCGGGCGATGTGGTGGTGGTGGCCGGCAAAGGTCATGAAGCCGGCCAGATCGTCGGCTCCCAAGTGTTGCCGTTCGACGATGCCGACGAAGCCCGTAAAGCCGTGGCCAAATCCCAGCTCGGAGATGCTCGATGAGTCTGTGGACTTCCGTTGAAGCGCAAGCCGCCACCGCCGGCACCCTGATGGGTCCGGCCTGGGAGGCCAATGGCGTCTCCATCGATTCGCGTTCTGTCGCCAAGGGCGATCTGTTCATCGCCCTCGCCGGCCCCAACCACGACGGCCACGATTACGTGAAGGCTTCGATCGAGGCCGGCGCCGCCGCCGCCTTGGTCCACAGGGTGCCCGAGGGCTGCGAGGATCTGCCGCTGCTGGTGGTCAGGGACACCATGGACGGCCTGCAGGCGCTGGGCACGGCGTCGCGCGCCCGCTCGAACGCCCGCATCGTCGCGGTCACCGGCTCGGTCGGCAAGACCGGCACCAAGGAAATGTTGGCCCTGGCGCTGTCGCAGCAGGGCGCCACCCATTGGTCGGTAGGCAGCTTCAATAATCATTGGGGTGTGCCGCTGAGCCTGGCGCGCATGCCGGCGGAGGTCCGCTTCGCCGTGTTCGAGCTGGGCATGAACCATCCCGGCGAGATCACGCCGCTGACCCGCATGGTCCGCCCCCACGTCGCCATCATCACCACGGTGGAGGCGGTCCATACGGCGTTCTTCAAGAACACCGAGGAGATCGCCGAGGCCAAGGCCGAGATCTTCCTGGGCCTGGAGCCCGGCGGCGTGGCCGTGCTGAACCGCGACAACCGCCACTTCCACTTCCTGGCCGACGCGGCCAAGAAGGCCGGGATCGGCACGGTTTTGTCGTTCGGCAGCCACATCGATTCCGACGCCCGCCTGCTCGATTGCGCGGTGGACCCGGACGAGACCGCCGTCTTCACCCTGCTCAAGGACCATGCCCTTGCCTACCGCGTGGGCGTGCCCGGCCTGCACTGGGCCATGAACAGCCTGGCCGTGGTATTGGCGGTCGGCGCCCTGGGCGCCGATGGCGATGCTGCCGCCCGGTCGCTTGCCGCCAAGGCTCCGCCCACGGGCCGGGGCGAGCGGCACCGCGTGGCCGTTCCGGGCGGTACCGCCGAGGTGATCGACGAGAGCTACAACGCCAGCCCGGTCAGCATGAAGGCCGCCATCGCCACCCTGGCCGCGGCCAAGCCGGCCAAGGGCGCGCGCCGCATCGCCATTTTGGGTGACATGCTGGAACTGGGCGACGATGCGCCGGCTTTGCATGCCGGCATTGCCCAGGCGGTGATTGCTTGGAACGTGGATATGGTCCATACCGCCGGCCCCAACATGGCCCATCTGATGAACGCCCTGCCCCCGGAGAAGCGCGGCCTGCACGCCGCCCATTCGGAGGATCTGGCGCGCGACCTCAAGGGCCACATCAGGGCCGGTGACGTGGTCGTGGTGAAGGGTTCGGCGGGCAGCCGCATGAGCCGGGTCGTCAAGGCTTTGCAGGAAGGGTGCTAGGGGACCATGCTCTATAATCTGCTCTATCCCCTCGCCGACGAGGTTGCGGTTTTCAACCTCTTCAAGTACCTCACCTTCCGCACGGGGGGCGCGGTGCTGACCGCTTTGATCGTGTCGTTCGTGATCGGACCGGCGCTGATCCGCTGGCTCAGGAAGTGGCAGAAGCAGGGCCAGCCCATCCGCACCGATGGTCCGGAAAGCCACCTGCTGACCAAGAAGGGCACGCCCACCATGGGCGGCTTCCTGATCCTGATCGCGCTGTCGGTGGCCACCCTGCTGTGGGCCGACCTGCGCAGCCACTACGTGTGGATCGTGCTGATGGTCACGCTGGGCTATGGCGCCATCGGCTTCGCCGACGACTTCCTCAAGGTGTCGAAGAAAAACCCCAAGGGCCTGCCGGGCAAGCTCAAGCTGGTGGGTCAGGTCGGCATCGCCCTGATCGCCGCCGGCTGGATCTACGCCATCCAGCGCGAGCCGTTGGGGGGTGCGCTGGCGGTGCCGTTCCTCAAGCAGGTGCTGGTCCAACTGGGCTGGTTCTTCGTGCCCTTCGCCGTCTTCGTCATCATCGGCGCCTCCAACGCGGTAAATCTGACGGACGGCCTCGACGGCCTCGCCATCGTGCCGGTCATGATCGCCTCGGGCGTGTTCGCGCTGATTTCCTATCTCGTCGGCCACGCGGTGTTCGCCAATTACCTGCAGATCCACTACGTGCCCGGCTCGGGCGAGCTGGCGGTGTTCTGCGGCGCGCTGGTGGGCGCCGGCCTCGGTTTTCTGTGGTTCAACGCCCCACCCGCCATGGTCTTCATGGGCGATACCGGCAGCCTGGCCATGGGCGGCGCCCTGGGCGCGGTGTCGGTGGTGACCAAGCACGAGCTGGTGCTGGCCATCGTCGGCGGCCTGTTCGTGCTGGAAACCGTGTCGGTCATCGTCCAGGTCGCCAGCTTCAAGCTGACCGGCAAGCGGGTGTTCCGCATGGCGCCGCTGCATCATCACTTCGAGAAGAAGGGATGGGCCGAGCCCACCGTGGTGATCCGGTTCTGGATCATCGCCGGCATCCTGGCCCTGGTCGGCCTGTCCACCCTGAAGCTGAGGTAGGCCGGCCATGATTCTCGTCCCCTTCCTCTCCGGCAAGAGAGTCGCGGTCATGGGGCTCGGCAAGTCCGGGACCGCGACCGCGCGCGCGCTTGCCGCGAGCGGAGCCCTGGTCAGGGCGTGGGACGACAGTGCGGCATCGCGCGCCGCCGCCACCGTGGCTGGCGTCACCGTGGCCGAGCCCGACTTGGCCGCCACCGATCTGGTGGTATGGAGCCCTGGCATCCCCCACACCCATCCGGTCGAGAACGCCCACCCGCTCGCCGCCAAGGCCCGCGCCGCCGGCATTCCGGTGGTCTGCGACGTCGAGTTGCTGGCGCTGGCCAAGCCGGCCAGCCGCTTCCTGGCGGTGACCGGCACCAACGGCAAGAGCACCACCACCACCCTGCTGGCCCATGTGCTGGCCGAAGCCGGGCTCGAGGTCGCCGCCGGCGGCAATTTGGGCACCGCCGCCCTGGACATGCCCGACCTAGGCGCCGAGGGGCGCTACGTGGTCGAGCTGTCCTCCTACCAGCTGGAGCTGGTGAAGACGCTGACGCTGAACGCCGGCGTGCTGTTGAACATCACCCCCGACCATCTGGGCCGCCACGGCGGTATGGCCGGCTATGTGGCGGCCAAGCGCCGCCTGTTCGACCATCTGGGCACCGGCGGCACCGCCGTGATCGGCGTCGACGACGATCATTGCGCCGCCATGGCCGCCGAGTTGGAGACCAAGGCCCTCACCGTGGTGCGTATCTCCGCTGAGCAGACGCTCGAGCGCGGCGTATCCGCCGCCGACGGCATTCTGCGTGTGGACGGCAAGCCCGTCGCCGACCTGCGTGCCATCGCCCGCCTGCCGGGCCGCCACAATTGGCAGAATGCCTGCGCCGTCTTCGCCCTGGCCCGCGCCGATGGCGTCGAGGTCGAGGTGATCGCCAGGGCCCTCGCCACCTATCCGGGGCTTGCCCACCGCCAGCAATTGGTCGGCACCGTGAACGGCGTCACCTACATCAACGATTCCAAGGCTACCAACGCCGACGCCGCCGAGAAGGCGCTGGTCTGTTACGAGCGCATCCACTGGATCATCGGCGGCCAGGCCAAGGAAGGCGGCATCGACAGCCTGTTGCCCCACCTGGACCGCATCAAGCACGCCTATCTGATCGGCGAGGCCGCCGATGCCTTCGCACAGGTGCTCAAGGGCCGTGCCGCCTTCACCAAATGCGGCGAGTTGGTCACCGCCGTCACCAAGGCCCACGCCATGGCTGAACCCGGCGACGTGGTGCTGCTGTCGCCGGCCTGCGCGTCGTGGGACCAGTTCAAGAGCTTCGAGCATCGCGGCGACGTCTTCCGCCAGTTGGTGGAGGGCCTGGAATGAATTTCGGCCGCACCGACACCTCCGTCATTGGCCGCTGGTGGTGGACCGTGGACCGCTGGACCATCGGCGCCCTGTTCCTGCTGGTAGGCATCGGCATCCTGCTGACCATGGCGGCCAGCCCCGCCGTGGCCGACCGAATTGGTGCCGACAGCTTCCACTTCATCCGCCGCCAGTTCATCTTCCTGGCCCCGGCTCTGGTGATGATGATCGGCGTGTCGCTGCTGACACCCAAGCAGGTGCGTCGGCTGGGGGTGGTCGGCTATGCCGGCTGCGCAATCCTGCTGATCGCGGTGCTGTTCCTCGGCCCCGAGGTTAAGGGCGCCACCCGCTGGATCAACATCGCCGGCATCTCGATCCAGCCGTCCGAGTTCACCAAGCCCTGCTTCGCCATCATCTCGGCCTGGATGTTTGCCGAAAGCCGGCTGAACCCGGGCTTTCCCGGCAAGGCGATCGCCTGCGGCCTGTTCGCCCTGACTGCAGCACTGCTGCTCAAGCAGCCCGACGTCGGCCAGACGATGATCATTTCGGCCATCTGGGGCGGCCAGTTCTTTCTGGCCGGCCTGCCCATGGTGCTGGTCCTCGGCCTGGTGGTGCTGGCGGTGATCGGCGGCGTCGGCGCCTATTTCACCTTCGGCCACGTGCAGGCGCGCGTGGACAAGTTCCTCGACCCCTCGGGCGGCGACGCCTATCAGGTCATGACCGCGCTCAACGCCTTCAAGAACGGCGGCATCTTCGGCCGCGGCCCGGGCGAGGGCCGGGTGAAGCTGGTGCTGCCCGACGCCCATACCGACTTCATCCTGGCGGTGGCCGGCGAGGAATTCGGCGTGGCGCTCTGCCTGGTGGTGGTCGCCCTGTTCGCCTTCATCGTGCTGCGCGGCCTGTCGCGCCTGATGAAGGAGGAAAACCTGTTCGTGGTGCTGGCTAGCGCCGGCCTCCTGATCCAGTTCGGGCTGCAGGCCATCATCAACATGGCCTCGACCCTGCGCCTGATGCCGACCAAGGGCATGACGCTGCCGTTCATCTCCTACGGCGGTTCGTCGATGATCGCCCTGGCGCTGGGCATGGGCATGGTGTTGGCGCTGACCCGCACCCGCTATGGTACGGAGGACTTCGAGCGATGAGCGCCCAGGGCTTCGCCATGCTTGCCGCCGGGGGTACCGGCGGCCACGTCTTCCCCGCCGAGGCCTTGGCGAGCGAACTGATCGCGCGCAGCTGGCGGCTGGGCCTGGTCACCGACCGGCGCGGCCACGCCTATGGCGGCACGCTGGGCTCGCTGGAGACCTTCCGCATCGCGGCCGGCGGCATCGCCGGACGGGGCTTGGTCAGCAAGCTTCGCGGCATCGCCGAACTGGGCCTGGGCGTGGTGCAGGCCCGCGCCATTCTCAAGCGCGAGCGCCCCTCGGTGGTCGTCGGGTTCGGCGGCTACGCCTCGGTCCCCACCATGGTGGCGGCCACCCTGCTGGGCATTCCCACCGCCATTCACGAGCAGAACGGCGTGTTGGGCCGCGCCAACCGTCTGCTTGCCGGGCGGGTCAAGCGCATCGCCACCTCCTACGCCCAAGTGGCCCATGTGGACCCGGCGTGGAACGCCAAGCTGGTCCATACCGGCATGCCAGTGCGCGCCGCCGTCGCTGCCCTGCGTGACGCGCCCTATCCCGGGCTGGCCGACGATCAGCCGGTGCGTCTGCTGGTGCTGGGCGGCAGCCAGGGTGCGCGCATCCTGTCGGAAGTCATCCCCGCCGCGCTGGCCCGGCTGCCCGAGACCTTGCGTGCGCGCATCCTGGTGGCGCAGCAATGCCGCCCCGAGGATCTTGAAGCGGTGCGCGCCGCCTATGCCTCCACCGGCATCCAGGCCACGCTGGAAAGCTTCTTCGCCGATGTGCCCGAGCGCATGAGCGCCGCCCATCTGGTCATCGCCCGCTCCGGCGCGTCCACCGTGGCCGAGCTGACCGCCCTGGGACGGCCTGCCATCCTGGTGCCATATCCGCATGCTATCGATGACCATCAGACCGCGAACGCCCGCGCGGTCGACGAGGCGGCCGGGGCGTGGCTGATGCCGCAACCCGCCTTCACGCCGGAAGCGCTGGCGACCCGTCTGGAGTCCCTGTTCACCCAGCCCGGCACTTTGGCCCGGGCGGCTGGGTGCGCCCGCGCGGCCGGAAGGCCCGACGCGGCGGCGCGCCTGGCCGACCTGGTCGCGGCGCTGCCTGGAAATACCAAGGAGTTTTCTTCATGAGGACGATGCCGCTCTCCATCGGCACCATCCACTTCGTCGGCATCGGCGGCATCGGCATG
>JAEZFE010000270.1 GCA_023437865.1 Pseudomonadota bacterium
CCGCCTTGGCCGCGGGCACACCGCCTGCGGCCTTGGCCCGCCTGATGGCCGGACCCGCCGCCTTCATCCTGACCGGTGCCGCCACCCTGCTGGTGCAGGTGGGCGACGGCGTGCATCTGGCCGCCCCTGGCGATGCCATGCATCTGGCGCTGCGCGCTTTCGCCGCGGTGGCCGCCCTGCTGCTGCTGGCAGTCACCACCCCGGCCTCGGACCTGTTGCACGGGTTGCGCCGCCTGGGCCTGTCAGCCGAGGTGGCCGAGGTGGCGCTGGCCACCTATCGCTTTCTGTTCGTCCTGCAGGAGACCGCAGCCTCGATTGACGCCACCCAGGCCGCCCGGCTGGGCCATGTGGGCTGGCGCCGCCGCATCCGCTCGACCGGCTTGTTAGCCGCCGCCTTGCTGCCGCGCGCGCTGGATCGGGCCCGGCGGCTGGAGGTGGGGTTGGCGGCACGCGGCTTCGACGGCTCGCTACGCACCCTGGCGCCGCACAACCCGGCGAGCCCGTTGAGGCTGACGCTGACCGGCGCCCTGCTTGTCGCCCTGGGGACCAGCGCATGGATCTGATCCTGGAGGCGCGCGGCCTGACCTATTCCTATCCCGGCGGGGTCGCCGCACTAACGGGCCTGAACCTGGGCATCGAGCGCGGCAAGCGTCTTGCCATCCTGGGCCCTAACGGCGCCGGCAAGACCACGCTGCTGATGCATTTGAACGGGACGGTCGCACCGGCATCGGGGCAGGTGCTGCTCGACGGCAAGGCGATGGGGCGTGGCCGCGCCGAGCTGAATGCCTGGCGGCGCCGCGTCGGCCTGGTGCTGCAGGAGCCCGACGACCAGCTGTTCGCCGCCACCGTTTTCGAGGACGTGTCGTTCGGCCCGCTGAACATGGGGCTGCCGGAGGAGGAAGCCCGCGATCGGGTGACCGAGGCGTTGGCGGCCTTGCGCATCGCGGATCTGTCGGCGCGCCCGCCCCACATGCTGTCCTTCGGCCAGAAGAAGCGCGCCGCCATCGCCGGGGCCGTCGCCATGCGGCCCGACGTGCTGCTGCTGGACGAGCCCACCGCCGGGCTGGATCAGCATGGGGCCGTGCACCTGCTGGCCGTGCTGGAGAAGCTTCAGGCTGCCGGCACCACCCTGGTCTTCACCACCCACGATGTGGACCTGGCCTGGGCGTGGGCAGACAGCATCGCGCTGTTCGAAGGGGGCCAGATGGCCCGCCAAGGTGCCGCCGAGGAGGTGCTGAGCGACGCCGCCGCACTGGCCCGCGCCCGCCTCAAGCCGCCATTCCTGCTGGAATTGGGCCGCAAGGCCCGCGAACGCGGCTGGCTGCCGCCCGGCGCCCCGCTGCCGCGCTCCCGCGCTGAGGCCATGACCCTGCTTGACCGCATCTAGCGATTGTTAACGCACTGGTCATACCATATTCATACGCAGCATGAATGCCGTTTTAACTAAGAGTATATCTTAGAATCACTGGACGATGAGACCTGACCGGCAGCGACTCCCTGCCCCCCCCCAAAGCTTCCGGTCGGCGCCCCCTTCCCCACTCCCCAGGGGAAGGGGGCAAAACTCTCTCACTGCTTTCCGTGCATCTGCTCGTGTATGACGCGGTGGGCCGGGTCCTTCATGTGCTGTTCGTGCATGACCGGGTCATGCCGCATCCCCGACCCCATGGCGCCAATGGCCTTGACGTCCACCATCACCGTGACCTTGCCGGCCTGGGCAAACTCAAGTTCCAGCGGGAAGCTGGTTCCCTCGGCCAATTTGGCCTTGAGGCCGATCAACATGACGTGAAGGCCGCCCGGTGCCAGCGCCACGGCGCCGCCGGGGGGAATGACGATCTCGGCCACCGGGGTCATGCGCATGACCTCGCCCTCCTTCACATGAGTGTGAAGCTCCACCGTCTTGGCGACCTCCGAGCGGGCGGCCTTCAGGCTGTCGGGCGCCGATCCGCTGTTCGCAACGGTGAAGAACGCACCGCCGGCGGCAGCCTTGGGCGGCGTGGCGCGCGACCAGGCGTCGTGGATCTCGATACTGCCCACCTTGGCATCCCCCGCAAGGGCGGGCATGGCCAACGCGCACAGACCGAAGCCCAGCGCGGTTTTCTTGAACCAGTTCATCTGCGATGATCTCCCCTGAGTTTCGACGGGTGGCCGATCGGCTCCTTGCCGACCACGGCCCTCTCACGCCATTGATGAGCCATGATGACGCCCGAGCCCCATGATGCCGATCCGCTGCCCGAGAACAACCGTCTTGCCTTGCGGCAAGTAGCGCGCGCGTGCCGCAAGGCAAGCTTGGCCACCATCTTGGCAGGGTCGGGCGGCGCCCCCTATGCCTCGCTGGTGACGGTGGCGTTCGGCCACGACCTTACGCCTATCCTGCTGCTGTCGCGGCTTTCGGACCATACCCGCAATGTGCTGGCCGACCCGCGCGCCTCGCTGCTGCTCGACGGCACCGAGGGGCATCCCAATCCGCAGACCGGGCCGCGCGTGACCCTGACGGGCCGGGCCGAGCAGAGCAACGATCCGGAGCTCAAGGCCCGGTTCCTTGCCCGCCATCCGGCGGCGGCGCTGTATGCCGGCTTCGCCGATTTCGCCATCTGGAGAATTGTTCCCGAGCGCGCCCACTTTGTTGGCGGCTTCGGCCGCGCGGTGTGGTTCGACGCCCCGTTCGGCCTGCCCGCCCAGCCTGCGACCGGCGATGAGCCGCGCCTGGTGGCCGAACTGAACGCCGAGCATGCCGCACGCCTGGATGGCTGGGCCATCACCGCCATCGACGCCGATGGCGTCGACATGTTGCGGTGCGAAGAATTCCGCCGCCTTGCCTTCCGTCAACCGGCGGTCGGGGAGGATGCCCTATGCGCGGCGGTGGCCGGACTCTTCCGCCCCCGAATTTCATAGACTTATGGGGTAGCAATTCCACACTAAGGGCATTGCTCGCGCAACGCGGGGAGGCTATCTTCCCGCCTTCCACACGGCGGCGGCGCCCCCTCACGGTGCGCCAACTTCGGCGGTCGACCCCCTTCGGCCTTGGCTCGCCCACACCCCGGGTGCCGACGAGTCCAGTACGACCCACGGATACGGCCACCATCATGGGATGGAGAACGGTAAAATGACGAAACTCGGTATTCCCGGCGGCACCACGATCAACGCCAAACTGTTGGCGTGGATCGACGAGATGGCGAAGCTGTGCAAGCCCGACAGCATTCACATCTGCGACGGTTCCGAGCGGGAGTACGATGCCCTGTGCGAAATGATGGTCGCCAGCGGCACGATGATCAAGCTGAACCCGGCCAAGCGCGAGAACTCGTATCTGTGCCGGTCCGACCCGCGCGACGTCGCCCGTGTCGAGGACCGCACCTTTATCTGCGCGGCCTCCAAGGGCGAGGCCGGCCCGACCAACAACTGGGTCGCGCCCGCCGAGATGAAGGAGCGCATGACCAAGCTGTATGACGGCTGCATGAAGGGCCGCACCATGTATGTGGTGCCGTTCTCCATGGGCCCGCTCGGCTCGGACATCGCGCATATCGGCGTTCAGCTGACCGACAGCGCCTATGCCGTGGTCAACATGAAGATCATGACCCGCATGGGTCAGAAGGTCCTCGACCTGATCGGCAAGGACGGCGATTTCGTCAAGTGCCTGCACTCCGTCGGCGCCCCGCTGCAGCCCGGCCAGCAGGACGTGGTGTGGCCGTGCAACCCGGAAAACATCACCATCTCGCACTTCCCGGAAGAGCGCGCCATCTGGTCGTTCGGTTCGGGCTACGGCGGCAACGCCCTGCTGGGCAAGAAGTGCTTCGCGCTCCGCATCGCCTCGACCATGGGCCGCGACGAGGGCTGGCTGGCCGAGCACATGCTGATCGTCGGCGTTGAGAACCCCGAGGGTGAGAAGACCTACGTCGCCGCCGCCTTCCCGTCGGCTTGCGGCAAGACCAACTTCGCCATGCTGCAGCCGCCCAAGGGCTTCGAAGGCTGGAAGATCTGGACCGTCGGCGACGACATCGCCTGGATCAAGCCCAGCAAGGACGGCAAGTTCCGCGCCATCAACCCCGAGGCCGGTTTCTTCGGCGTGGCGCCGGGCACCGGCTACCACACCAATGCCAACGCCATGGCGGCGTGTGCCAAGAACTCGATCTTCACCAACGTCGCGCTGACCGACGACGGTGACGTGTGGTGGGAAGGCATCTCGGACGAGAAGCCGGCGCACCTGATCGACTGGAAGCGCCGCGACTGGACCCCGGCCACCACCGAGCCCGCCGCCCACCCGAACCCCCGCTTCACCGCGCCCGTGA